>NZ_QFRV01000022.1:0-60740 GCF_004136805.1 Enterobacter cloacae complex sp. GF14B | reverse complement strand
CGGTGACCAGCTCAACCGGCACCTCACGGCTGGCCTGCGGATTCGCAGCGCGCAGGGCGGCAACGCGTTCAGCAATGGCTTTGTCCAGGTCAGGGTTACTGCCCGCCAGATTGCTGCCGCCGGAGGCCATTGGATTATACGGGCTTTCCGCAGTGGCGGAAGGGCGTCCCTGGAAGTAGCGTGGGTCCGTAAAGTTCTGCCCAATCAGACGCGAGCCGCGGTTTTCACCGTTCTGGATAATCAGCGAGCCGTTGGCCTGATCCTGAAACCACCACTGGCCCAGCGCGGTAGTCATCAGCGGGTAAAGCCCGCCGGTAATCAGAGACAGCAGAATAAACAACAGTATAGCGGGACGTAACATCGTCATTGGATCCACCTTTTAAACCAGCCCGAACAGCGTTAGCAACATGTCGATAACCTTGATCCCAATAAAGGGCACCACCAGCCCACCCAGACCGTAAATCCACAGGTTACGGCGCAGCATGGCGGCGGCCGTCAGCGGCTTATAGCTCACCCCTTTCAGCGCCAGCGGAATAAGAAAGACAATAATCAGCGCGTTGAAGATCACCGCGCTCAGAATGGCCGAGGCCGGAGAGTGCAGGTGCATCACGTTCAGGGCATTTAGCTGCGGGTAGGTTGCCGCAAACGCCGCCGGAATGATGGCGAAATACTTTGCCACGTCGTTGGCGATACTGAACGTGGTCAGCGAGCCGCGCGTCATCAGCATCTGCTTCCCGATGTGCACCACCTCGATCAGCTTGGTCGGGTTCGAGTCGAGATCCACCATGTTGCCCGCCTCTTTTGCCGCCTGGGTACCGGAGTTCATTGCCACCGCCACGTCGGCCTGCGCCAGCGCCGGGGCGTCGTTGGTGCCGTCGCCGGTCATCGCCACCAGACGACCTTCCGCCTGATACTGGCGAATGAGCGCCAGCTTCGCTTCCGGCGTCGCTTCGGAAAGGAAATCATCCACGCCCGCTTCGGCGGCAATGGCCGCCGCAGTCAGACGGTTATCCCCGGTGATCATCACCGTTTTAATGCCCATCTTACGCATCTGGGCGAAACGCTCTTTTATACCGCCTTTAACGATATCCTTCAGAGCGATCACCCCCAGAACGCTTGCACCTTCCGCCACCACCAGCGGGGTTGCCCCCTGACGCGCCACGCTTTCCACCAGATGGTCGACTTCCGGGGGGAAGTGTCCATTATTGGCTTCAATATGACGGCGAATGGCATCAACGGACCCTTTACGGATCATCCGGTCCTGAATGTTAATGCCGCTCATGCGGGTTTGCGCCGTGAAGGGAACGAACGTGGCGTGCAGGCTTTGTACGTCGCGCTGGCGCAGGTTAAAGCGCTGCTTGGCGAGGATCACGATACTGCGGCCTTCCGGGGTTTCATCGGCCAGCGAGGAAAGCTGCGCCGCGTCAGCCAGCGTTTTTTCATCCACGCCGGGAGCAGGTAAAAAGTCAGAGGCCTGACGATTGCCCAGGGTGATGGTCCCGGTTTTATCCAGCAGCAGCACGTCTACGTCCCCCGCCGCTTCAACGGCGCGTCCGCTGGTGGCGATGACGTTAGCGCCCAGCATACGGCTCATCCCCGCCACGCCAATCGCGGAAAGCAGGCCACCAATAGTGGTGGGGATCAGACAGACCAGCAGGGCGATCAGTACGGTGATGCTGACCGCTGTACCGCCGTAGGCGGAGAAAGGCCACAGGGTCGCCGTTGCCAGCAGGAAGACAATGGTGAGCGCCACCAGCAGAATGGTCAGAGCGATCTCGTTCGGCGTTTTACGACGCTGCGCGCCTTCCACCATGGCGATCATCCGGTCGAGAAAGGTTTCGCCCGGGTTAACGCTGCACTGGATCACCAGCCAGTCGGAAAGAATGCGCGTTCCGCCGGTAACTGAGGCGAAATCTCCGCCCGACTCACGGATCACCGGTGCGGATTCCCCGGTAATGGCGCTTTCGTCTACCGACGCGCCGCCCTCAATCACTTCCCCGTCGCAGGGGATGATGTCGCCGGCTTCCACCAGCACCACGTCACCTTTACGCAGTTCATCCGCCGGTACGTGGTCCATCTGCGCGCCGTATTTAGGTTCGCGTAATTTGCGCGCAAAGGCGGTTTTTTTGACCCCTTTCAGACTGTTGGCCTGCGCTTTACTGCGGCCTTCCGCCAGCGCTTCGGCGAAGTTGGCGAACAGCACGGTAAACCACAGCCACAGGCTGATGGCGCCGGTAAAGGTTGCATTCCCCAAAAGGTGTCCCGTTCCCATGGCAATCGCCAGTACGGTGGTGAGTAAACTTCCAGTCCAGACAATAAACATCACCGGGTTGCGCCACTGGACGCGCGGGCTCAGTTTTTTTACCGCATCCATGAGGGCCTGACGAACTAAGGTCGGTTCGAGCAGGGCCAGTTGTTTACGACTCATGACAAATTCTCCGCAAAATCAGCGTAAAGAGAGATATTCCGCAACCGGGCCTAACGCGAGGGCGGGGATAAAGGTCAGGGCACCTACCAGCAGAACGGTGCCAATCAGCAGGCCGACGAACAGCGCGCCGTGAGTCGGTAACGTACCGGTGGTGGTCGGCTGGATCTTCTTATTCACCAGTGTTCCGGCGATCGCCATGACGGGAATAATCACGCCGAAACGACCGACGAACATGCAGAACGCCAGCAGACAGTTCCAGAACGGTGAGTTGGCGCTTAACCCTGCAAAGGCGCTGCCGTTGTTGTTTGCGGCAGACGAAACGGCGTAAAGCACTTCGCTAAAGCCGTGAATGCCCGGGTTAAAGATGCCGCTGCGCCCGACGTCGGTCATCAGCGCCAGGGCGGTACCGAGCAGCACAAGGGCGGGGGTGACCAGGATCGCCAGCGCGGTTAATTTCATTTCGCGGACGTCGATTTTTTTGCCGAGATATTCCGGCGTGCGGCCGATCATCAGCCCGGCGATAAACACGGCGAGCAGGACGAACAACAGCATGCCGTACAGCCCAGAACCGACCCCACCGAAAACTACCTCGCCAATCTGCATCAGCCACATCGGGATCATGCCGCCAAGCGCGGTGAAAGAGTCATGCATGGCGTTCACCGCCCCGCAGGAGGCCGCCGTGGTGACCACCGCATAGAGACTGCTGGCAAGAATGCCGAAGCGGCTCTCTTTGCCTTCCAGGTTGATATTGCTGTTAGCCCCCAGCTGCATAAAGTGGCTGTTGCCGTACCATTCGGCCCACATCACCAGTGCTACGCAGACCACGAAGATTAACGACATGGCCCACAGCAGCGTACGGCCCTGGCGGCGATCGTTAACTACATCGCCAAAGGCGAAGCAGAGCGCGGTGGGGATCAGGAAGATTGCCAGCATTTGTACAAAATTGGTTAACGCCGTTGGGTTTTCAAACGGATGCGATGAATTGGCGTTGAAGAAGCCGCCCCCATTGGTGCCCAGCATCTTGATTGCTTCCTGCGACGCCACCGGCCCCATTGGCAGGAGTTCCCTGGCCCCTTCAAGCGAGGTGAAAGGGGTATAAGGCAGCAGGTTTTGCAGAGTGCCTTGCTGAATAAAGAACAGGGCAATAATCAGCGCAACAGGCACCAGGATCCAAAGGGTGATGCGTGTGACATCAACCCAGGCGTTGCCGAGAGTGCTGACATTCTGACGGGCAAACGCGCGCGTCAGGGCGAAGATCACCGCGATACCGCTGGCCGCAGAAAGAAAGTTCTGCACGGTTAACCCGGTCATCTGGCTGAAGTAGCTGAGCGTGGTTTCACCGGCGTAAGACTGCCAGTTGGTGTTGGTGACAAAGCTGACCGCCGTGTTCAGTGCCAGATGCCAGGATAACCCCGGTAAATGCTGCGGGTTCAACGGCAGACTGCCCTGGAGTATTAGCAGCGTAAAGAGGGCAATAAGCCCCACGATATTCAGAAGCAGTATCGCCATCAGGTATTGGCGCCAGTTCATTTCCCGGTCGCTGATACCTGAAATGCGCCAGAGCACATTTTCAATACTTCGCGTGCCCGGCAATGGCACGTTGTTTATCAGCCGCGCCAGCGCTGTTCCCAGCGGCCTGGCGAGCACAAACAGTACCAGTAAAAAGCTGGCAATAAGCAAAAACGCCTGAGCAGCCATCAGAATGCCTCCGCATTAATCAGGGCATAAATCAGATAACCCAATAACAGGAACACCAGCACGATGCCGGCAATCAGACCTGCACTCACACTCCACCTCCGGGTGACTTTTGTTGTTGTACAAACGGTAGGATTTGTGGCGCAAAGATTTCGCAAAAATCAGAAGGGCAGGTGTAAAAAAAGTATAAAAAAGGGAAAAGCCACAGTTTAACTATTGGTAAGTAAATCGTTAACTTTTTTGTAACTTAATTACAGGCATGAATGTAAATATTCACGAAATGGATGAAAATAAGTGGTCGGATGAGTAGTAAAATTACAAACAAAGCGGTATTATTTTAACCAGGTCACAGATTTCACATTTTCCGGAGACGGTTTCCGGCCAACTACAGGGGAGAAAAATATGGATCTTTATAAAGAGTTTCCGGCTCATATCATTTTCATGCGTCGCACTTTCGCCGTTGTGGCTGGCGTGCTGGCCCTGCCGGTGATGCTGTTCTGGAAAGATCGCGCACGTTTCTACAGTTACCTGCATCGCGTCTGGGCGAAAACCAGCGAGAAGCCGGTGTGGATGGATCAGGCCGAGAAAGCAACCTGCGATTTCTACTGATACGGTGTGACATCTTAGCCATAAAAAAACCGCCTACAGCAAAGTGGCGGTTTTTTTGTCCCTCGGGATTCGCGGTCCGTTGGGTAATCTTGCAGCCCCTACCCGGGATTTTTATCATACCCTTCTTTAAAAAGTTCGCAATCCACTTCACCTTTATAAATTCCTAATTTTACTGAAATAACTTACTTTTGGCGTTGGTGTTAATTATGATGCCACGTCCCTTTCCGCCATCTCGCAAATGGGCATCGGTCCTGGGAAAGGTGTATCCATAGCCGTAAAGCAGCCCGCCTACCCGGGCTTGTGTCCACCGATTTATCACCGGTGGTGATAGGTGGAGCGGTTAGCAGCAGGGACCGCATAGTGAAACGCTATTTATGCATTGCGTTCACTGTCGCCAGCGCACTCGTTGTAAAGAGTGATAAACCGGATGTGTTTATTGCCTTTACCCCGATAGTGCAGGACAAGTAGCGTTAAGGCCGCCTCGGGCGGCCTTTTTTATTTCATCCCGTCTACACTTCATGGCAAAGTAGTTCAATGCATGCCTTTTTCCTTTTACGGCATGCCCTTACGGACATAATGGACAATTGCCAGGAGTTTTATGCCCACCCATCTGGTTTGGTTTCGCGCGGATTTACGCATTCACGACAACTTCGCTCTCGCGGCGGCCTGCCGCGCTAAAGACGCGAATGTGCTGGCCCTGTTTATCGCCACGCCTGAACAGTGGCGGCAGCATGACATGGCGCCCCGGCAAGCGGCACTGCTCAGCGCGTATCTGAATGACCTGCAACATTCACTGGCCGAAAAAGGCATTCCGCTGATCTATAAAGAGGCCCATGATTTTGCCGCTCAGCGTCAGACGGTGCAGGCAATCTGCCAGCAGTACGCAGTAACGCATCTTTATTACAACTATCAGTATGAATTCAACGAGCAGCAGCGGGATCGTCAGCTGGAGAAATCCCTTGCGGGCGTGGTCTGTGAAGGCTTTGATGACAGCGTGATGCTCGCGCCTGGCAGCGTAATGACCGGCAGTCACGAGATGTATAAAGTTTTCACGCCGTTTAAAAATGCCTTTATCAAACGCCTGAAAGAGGGACTACCTGAGTGCGTTACCGCCCCGTCCGTGAGAGGGGAAACGATAACGGATCTGCCGGCGATCAGGCTGAATTATCCCCAGCAGTCGTTCGATGAAACAGTATTCCCCGCCAGCGAGAAAGCGGCTATCGCCCGGTTGCGTCAGTTCTGCGCGCAGGGGGCGTCGGAGTACAAGGCGCGTCGGGATTTTCCAGCGATTGAAGGCACCAGCCGCTTGTCGGCCTGTCTAGCGCTGGGCGCGCTCTCTCCGCGCCAGTGTTTACATCGCCTGCTGGCGGAACAGCCTCAGGCGTTAGACGGGGGGGCGGGCGCAGTGTGGCTGAACGAACTGATCTGGCGTGAGTTCTATCGCCATCTGATGACGTATCATCCTGATTTGTGTAAACATCGGCCCTTTATTCGTTGGACCGAACAGGTACAGTGGCAGTCGAATGAGAAGCTGCTTAAGGCATGGCAGCATGGGCTTACCGGCTTCCCGATTGTTGATGCGGCTATGCGGCAGCTCAATGAAACCGGGTGGATGCATAACCGTCTGCGTATGATTACCGCCAGCTTCCTGGTGAAGGATCTGCTTATCGACTGGCGAACCGGAGAGCGTTATTTTATCTCTCAGCTGATCGATGGCGATCTGGCGGCGAATAACGGCGGCTGGCAGTGGGCGGCCTCCACCGGAACGGATGCGGCTCCCTATTTTCGGATCTTCAATCCGACCACGCAGGGACAACGATTTGACGCCGACGGCGAGTTTATCCGCCGCTGGCTGCCTGAGCTTAAGGATGTCCCGGCCAAAGCCATTCATGAACCCTGGGTATGGGCGGATAAACAGCGTGTTACCCTGAACTATCCCCGTCCCATTGTCGACCATAAACAGGCGCGCGTCGCCACGCTGGCGGCGTACGAAGCCGCCCGAAAAGTTTGAGAGAATGATGATGAAAAACAGTGAACTGGAACGCCTGATTAACGAAAAACTCAACACGGCTTCGTTTAGCGACTACGGCCCGAATGGCTTGCAGGTGGAGGGGCGCGAGACGGTGCAAAAAATCATCACCGGCGTGACGGCAAGCCAGGCGCTGCTGGATGAGGCGGTGCGTCAGGAAGCCGATGCGGTGATTGTCCACCACGGTTATTTCTGGAAAAACGAATCACCGATTATTCGCGGCATGAAGCGCAACCGACTCAAAACGCTGCTGGCGAATGACATCAACCTGTACGGCTATCACCTGCCGCTCGATGCGCATCCTGAGCTGGGGAACAACGTTCAGCTTGCGCAGCTGCTGGGGATTACCGTGATGGGTGAAATTGAACCCCTGGTGCCGTGGGGCGAACTGTCGATGCCAGTTCCGGGTCTGGAGCTGGCTTCGTGGATCGAAGCGCGCCTGGGGCGTCGTCCGCTGTGGTGCGGCGACACCGGGCCGGATACCGTGAAGCGCGTGGCATGGTGCACCGGCGGCGGCCAGGGCTTTATTGACAGCGCGGCGCGTTTTGGTGTCGACGCCTTCATTACCGGCGAAGTCTCCGAGCAGACTATCCACTCAGCCCGTGAACAAGGCCTGCATTTTTACGCGGCGGGCCATCACGCCACCGAGCGTGGCGGCATCCGCGCCCTCAGCGAGTGGCTGACGGAAAATACCGATCTGGATGTGACGTTTATTGATATCCCTAATCCGGCCTGATGAGAGGTAGTTAAGTGCAGCGAGCGCGTTGTTATCTTCTGGGTGAAACCGCAGTGGTTCTGGAACTTGAGCCTCCGGTGACGCTTGCCACGCAAAAGCGTATCTGGCGTCTGGCTCAGCGACTGCCCGAGCTACCCGGCGTGGTTGAAGCTATTCCGGGTATGAATAATATCACCGTGGTGCTGCGTGATCCGCACACGGGGGCGCTGGATGCCATTGAGCGTCTGCAACGCTGGTGGGAGGAGAGCGAGGCGCTGGAGCCGGAATCGCGGACGATTGAGATCCCGGTTGTCTATGGCGGCAAGGGAGGCCCCGACCTTGGCGTGGTGGCCGAGCACTGTGGATTAACGGAGAAGCAGGTTGTGGAGCTGCATAGCTCAGTCGACTATGTTGTCTGGTTTTTGGGATTTCAGCCGGGTTTCCCCTATCTGGGCGGGTTATCGCCCCAGCTGCATACGCCGCGCCGGGCTGAGCCGCGCCTGAGCGTACCGGCGGGCAGCGTGGCGATTGGTGGCGAGCAAACGGGAATTTATCCGCTCGCTTCACCGGGAGGCTGGCAGCTGATTGGGCACACGTCCACGCCGTTATTTGAACCAGGCCAGGACGCGCCCATACTCCTGCGGCCGGGGGATACGCTGCGCTTTATCCCGCAGAAGGAGGGAGTATGTTAACGCTTATTCGCGCAGGGCTTTACACCTCGGTACAGGATGCCGGGCGTTTTGGGCTGCGTCAGTCGGGCGTGAGCTACTGCGGTGCGCTTGATCGTCCCTCGCTGGAAATTGCCAACCTGCTGGTAGGTAACGCAGGCAGCACGGCGGTGTTAGAAATTACGCTGGGTCAGTGCGTGATTGAGTTTGGTCAGGAAACCTGGTTTGCCTTAACCGGCGCGGGCTGTGACGCAACGCTGGACGGCAAAGCGGTGTGGACCGGCTGGCGCCTGCGGGCGAAGGCCGGGCAGCGTCTGACGCTCAAGCGTCCTCTGCACGGCGTGCGCAGCTATCTTGCGGTAGCGGGGGGGATCGACGTGCCGGAGGTGCTGGGCTCATCCAGCACCGACCAGAAAGCGGGAATGGGCGGCCATGAAGGACGGCTGCTGCGCGACGGCGATCGTCTGCGAATAAAGACCTCAACGCGCCATTTCACCACCACGCAGGGCGTGAAACAGCTGCTGTGGGGGAACGTGATCCGCGCCTTACCAGGACCGGAATACCAGGAGTTTGATGAAGCCGCGAAAGAGTCTTTCTGGCGCTCGCCGTGGAAGATCAGCCCGCAGAGTAACCGCATGGGTTACCGGCTTCAGGGACAGCCGCTGACCCGCACGACTGACCGGGAGCTGCTTTCCCATGGTCTGTTGCCGGGGGTGATTCAGGTGCCAGGCAACGGACAGCCCATTGTACTGATGAACGATGCGCAAACCACGGGAGGATATCCGCGTATTGCCTGCATTATCGAAGCGGATCGCTACCATCTGGCGCAAATTCCTCTCGGTCAGCCAATTCATTTTGTGCAGTGTTCGCTGGAGGAGGCACTGAAAGCCCGGCAGGATCAGCAGCGTTATCTCGAACAGCTGGCGTGGAGGCTCGATGGTAAAGATTGATTTAAACGCCGATTTGGGAGAGGGCAGCAGCGCCGATGCGGCGCTGATGACGCTGGTCTCCTCGGTGAATATCGCCTGCGGGTTTCATGCCGGCGATGCGCAGACCATGCTGGCGAGCGTGCGCAATGCCATGAAAAACGGCGTGGCGATAGGCGCTCACCCCAGCTTTCCGGACCGGGAAAACTTTGGCCGCACGGCGATGGATCTGCCGCCTGAGACGGTTTACGCGCAAATGCTCTACCAGATCGGCGCGCTGGAGGCGATAGTGCGCGCTGAGAATGGCGTGTTGCGCCACGTCAAGCCGCACGGCATGCTCTATAACCAGGCGGCGAAAGATCCGGTGCTGGCGGATGCCATTGCCCGCGCGGTGCGGGACTGCAATCCGCGTCTGGTGCTGGTGGGCCTGGCGGGCAGCGAGCTTATTCGTGCCGGCGAACGGCTGGGGCTGAGCACGCGGCAGGAAGTGTTTGCCGATCGGGGATACCTGCCGGACGGCAGCCTGGTTCCGCGCACGCGGGCCGGTGCGCTGATCACCGACGAAGGTAAAGCGCTGGCGCAGACGCTGGAGATGGTGCGCTTCGGGCGAGTAACCTCAACGGAGGGGACAACGGCAAACGTTCAGGCTGATACGGTGTGCTTACACGGTGACGGCGAGCATGCGCTCCAGTTTGCGCGACGCCTGCGGGCGGCGTTCTCGGAAGAGGGCATTGTTGTCAGCGCAGAATAATCATGAAAGGACAATAACATGCCAGAAGGTCCGGAGATCCGCCGCGCGGCGGATAGCCTGGAGGCGGCGATAAAGGGTAAACCTCTGACACACGTCTGGTTTGCCTTTCCTCAACTCAAACCGTTTGAAGCGCAGCTGGTGGGACAGACGGTGACCCACATTGAAACGCGCGGCAAAGCGTTACTCACCCACTTTTCCCATAACCTGACGTTATACAGCCATAATCAGCTTTACGGCGTCTGGCGGGTGGTGGAGGCGGACGAGCAGCCGCAAACGACCCGCGTGCTGCGCGTGCGGCTACAAACGGCGGATAAGGCGATCCTGCTCTACAGCGCTTCTGATATCGAAATGTTAACGCCGGAGCAGTTGCTCACGCACCCGTTCTTACAGCGGGTTGGGCCGGACGTTCTGGATATGCGCCTGACGGCGAGCGATGTGAAGGCCCGGCTGCTATCGCCCACATTCCGCAACCGGCAGTTTTCCGGCCTGTTCCTTGACCAGGCCTTTCTCGCCGGGCTTGGCAACTACCTGCGGGTGGAGATCCTCTGGGAAGTCGGGCTGGCACCGCAGCACAAAGCTTCTCAGCTGAGCGATGAACAGCTGGAGGCGCTGTCCCACGCGCTGCTGGACATCCCGCGGCTGTCGTACAACACGCGTGGCATCGTAGATGAAAACAAGCACCACGGGGCGCTGTTCCGGTTCAAGGTGTTTCATCGGGCGGGGAAGAAGTGCGAGCGGTGCGGCGGGATTATCGACAGGATTATGCTCTCTTCGAGACCCTTTTACTGGTGTCCACATTGTCAAAAATAAACAAGCCGGGTGGCGGCTACGCCTTACCCGGCCTACGTTTCGCATTTGTAGGCCCGGTAAGCGGTAGCGCCACCGGGCTTAACTTTTAGCGCTTCAGGTCAGACTTAAAATCACGCTGCTCGTAGCCGGTATACAGCTGACGAGGACGGGCGATTTTCATGCCTTCGCTGTGCATTTCGTTCCAGTGCGCAATCCAGCCCACGGTACGCGCCATGGCGAAGATCACGGTGAACATGGAAGACGGAATGCCCATCGCTTTCAGAATAATGCCAGAGTAGAAATCGACGTTCGGGTAGAGTTTCTTCTCGATGAAGTACGGGTCGTTCAGCGCGATGTGTTCCAGCTCCATCGCCACTTCCAGCAGATCATCTTTGGTGCCCAGCTCTTTCAGCACTTCGTGGCAGGTCTCACGCATGACGGTCGCGCGAGGGTCGTAGTTTTTGTAAACACGATGACCGAAGCCCATCAGACGGAAGGAGTCATTCTTGTCTTTCGCGCGGCGCACGAACTCAGGAATATGCTCAACGGAGCTGATCTCTTCCAGCATCTTCAGTGCTGCTTCGTTCGCGCCGCCGTGCGCCGGTCCCCACAGGGAGGCGATACCCGCAGCGATACAGGCGAACGGGTTCGCGCCGGAAGAGCCTGCGGTACGGACGGTAGAGGTCGAGGCGTTCTGTTCGTGGTCAGCGTGCAGGATCAGAATACGGTCCATTGCGCGTTCCAGCACCGGGTTCACTTCATACTCTTCGCACGGCGTGGAGAACATCATGCGCAGGAAGTTACCCGCGTAGGAGAGGTCGTTGCGTGGATACACAAACGGCTGACCGATAGAGTATTTGTAACACATCGCCGCCATGGTAGGCATTTTGGAGAGCAGACGGAACGCCGCGATATCACGGTGACGTGGGTTATTCACGTCCAGAGAATCGTGGTAGAACGCCGCCAGCGCACCGGTAATACCGCACATAACCGCCATCGGATGAGAGTCACGACGGAACGCATGGAACAGACGGGTAATCTGCTCATGGATCATGGTGTGACGGGTCACGGTGGTTTTAAATTCATCGTATTGAGCCTGCGTCGGTTTTTCGCCGTTCAGCAGGATGTAGCACACTTCCAGATAGTTGGATTCGGTGGCTAACTGATCGATGGGGAAGCCGCGATGGAGCAGGATACCTTCGTCACCGTCAATGTAGGTGATTTTGGATTCGCAAGATGCGGTGGAGGTGAATCCAGGGTCAAAGGTGAATACCCCTTTGGAACCCAGCGTACGGATATCAATAACATCCTGACCGAGCGTGCCTTTTAGCACATCCAGTTCAATAGCATCATCACCATTTAGGGTGAGTTTTGCCTTTGTATCAGCCATTTACGGTCTCCTTAGCGCCTTATGCTTAAGACTGCGCTTTACCGGATTTGCTTTCAGCTGTTAATCATCGTTACCAGATTGTTATTTGGCTTACCGCTCAGCTCACGAGGAGAAACCAGGGTACAGAGCTATGGCGCCTTGCAGGTAAACGAATGAAATATCAGTGAAACAACAGCAAATCAGCGTTTTTGCAGTCCGAATTATTCAAACCTGTATATCACTAATAACTGTCCTGATAACTTCGGTCAATACCATCACACTGTTACATAACTATTTGTCAGGTGAAAGAGAGACCTCATAACTTTTGCGCATTATATGCCTTTTCTGATGACGTTTGTAACAATATTGTTTAACATTTGTCAAATCAGATGATTAAAATTTAAAAAGATGTTGTTATCGTGACCCCGATCACTGTTCCAGAGAAAACCCAACAAACTGTATGTAGGTTAATTGTAATGATTTTGTGAACGGCCTATACTGCCGCCAGGTCTCCGGAACACCCTGCAATCCCGAGCCACCCAGCGTTGTAACGTGTCGTTTTAGCATTTGGAAGCAATGTTTTGCATGACGCGCAGTTATAGAAAAGGAACGCTGTCTGACCCGCATCGCAGTCCGGAGGAAGGAAACAATAAGAACAGCATGTGGGCGTTATTCATGATAAGAAATGTGAAAAAACAAAGACCTGTCAATCTGGATCTCAAAACGATCCGATTCCCTGTAACAGCAATAGCGTCCATTCTGCACCGTGTTTCTGGTGTGATTACGTTTGTGGCGGTCGGTATCTTGCTGTGGTTACTGGGAACCAGCCTCTCATCCCCTGAAGGTTTCCTCCAGGCCTCAGCCATCATGAACAGCTTCTTCGTGAAATTTATCATGTGGGGCATTCTGACCGCGCTGGCCTATCACGTGGTTGGTGGCGTTCGCCATATGCTGATGGACTTTGGCTACCTGGAAGAGACGTTCGAGGCCGGTAAACGTACCGCTAACATTTCATTTGTGATCACTGTCGTGCTTTCACTTCTCGCAGGAGTTCTCGTATGGTAAGCAACGCCTCCGCATTAGGACGCAACGGCGTACATGACTTCATCCTGGTCCGTGCTACCGCCATCGTTCTCACCCTTTACATCATCTATATGATCGGTTTCTTCGCGACCAGCGGGACGCTGACGTGGGAAATCTGGAGTGGTTTCTTCGGATCGGCCTTCACCAAAGTGTTCACCCTGCTGGCCCTGTTCTCCATCCTTATTCATGCCTGGATTGGCATGTGGCAGGTGTTGACCGATTACGTTAAACCGCTGGCGATTCGCCTTCCGCTGCAACTGATTATTGTTGTTGCTCTGCTGGTTTACGTCATTTATGGATTTGTTGTGGTGTGGGGTGTGTAATGAAACTGCCAGTCAGAGAATTTGATGCTGTTGTGATTGGTGCGGGTGGCGCAGGTATGCGCGCCGCACTGCAAATTTCCCAGAGCGGCCAGACCTGTGCGCTGCTCTCTAAAGTATTCCCGACCCGTTCCCACACAGTGTCTGCGCAGGGCGGTATCACCGTTGCGCTGGGTAATTCCCATGAAGATAACTGGGAATGGCACATGTACGATACGGTAAAAGGTTCCGATTACATCGGTGACCAGGATGCCATCGAATATATGTGTAAAACCGGCCCGGAAGCGATTCTGGAGCTGGACCACATGGGTCTGCCGTTCTCCCGTCTGGAAAATGGCACCATCTATCAGCGTCCGTTTGGCGGCCAGTCGAAAAACTTCGGCGGCGAGCAGGCGGCACGTACCGCAGCGGCGGCTGACCGTACCGGCCACGCGCTGCTGCACACGTTATATCAGCAGAACCTGAAAAACCACACCACCATCTTCTCCGAGTGGTATGCGCTGGATCTGGTGAAAAACGCCGATGGCGCCGTGGTGGGTTGTACCGCCCTGTGCATCGAAACTGGTGAAGTGGTCTACTTCAAAGCCCGCGCTACGGTGCTGGCGACCGGCGGTGCAGGCCGTATTTACCAGTCCACCACCAACGCCCACATCAACACCGGTGATGGTGTCGGTATGGCTATCCGCGCGGGCGTGCCGGTGCAGGACATGGAGATGTGGCAGTTCCACCCAACCGGTATCGCCGGGGCGGGCGTACTGGTGACAGAAGGCTGCCGTGGTGAAGGTGGCTACCTGCTGAACAAACATGGCGAGCGCTTCATGGAGCGTTATGCGCCAAACGCGAAAGACCTGGCGGGCCGTGACGTGGTGGCGCGTTCCATCATGATCGAAATTCGTGAAGGCCGCGGCTGTGACGGCCCTTGGGGTCCACACGCGAAGCTGAAACTCGACCATCTGGGTAAAGAAGTGCTGGAATCCCGTCTGCCGGGCATTCTGGAGCTGTCCCGCACCTTCGCGCACGTCGACCCGGTGAAAGAGCCAATTCCGGTTATCCCAACCTGTCACTACATGATGGGCGGTATTCCGACCAAAGTGACCGGTCAGGCGCTGACCGTGAACGAGCAGGGCGAAGACGTGGTCATCCCAGGCCTGTTCGCGGTAGGCGAAATAGCCTGCGTATCCGTGCACGGCGCAAACCGTCTGGGCGGCAACTCCCTGCTGGACCTGGTGGTATTTGGTCGTGCGGTGGGGCTGCATCTCCAGGAATCTATTGCCGAGCAGGGCGCGCTGCGTGATGCGACCGACGACGAAATTGATGCCTCTCTTGAGCGCCTCAACCGCTGGAACGGCAACCGTAACGGCGAAGATCCGGTGGAAATTCGTAAAGCGCTGCAAGAGTGTATGCAGCACAACTTCTCGGTATTCCGTGAAGGTGACGCGATGGCCAAAGGGCTTGAGCAGCTGAAAGCGATTCGCGAGCGTCTGAAGAATGCCCGTCTGGACGATACCTCCAGCGAGTTCAACACCCAGCGCGTTGAGTGCCTTGAGCTGGATAACCTGATGGAAACCGCGTTCGCCACTGCGATGTCGGCAAACTTCCGTACCGAAAGCCGTGGCGCCCATAGCCGCTTCGACTTCCCGGATCGTGATGACGAAAACTGGCTGTGCCATTCCCTGTATCTGCCAGAGTCGGAAACCATGACGCGTCGTAGCGTTAATATGGAACCGAAACTGCGTCCGGCGTTCCCGCCGAAGATTCGTACTTACTAATGCGGAGACAGGATAATGAAACTCGAATTCTCAGTTTATCGTTATAACCCGGATGTAGACGATGCTCCGCGTATGCAGGATTACACCCTCGAAGCGGAAGAAGGTCGCGACATGATGCTGCTGGATGCCTTAATCCAGCTGAAAGAGAAAGATCCTACGCTGTCGTTCCGCCGCTCCTGCCGTGAAGGGGTGTGTGGTTCTGACGGTGTGAACATGAACGGCAAAAATGGCCTGGCCTGCATCACGCCAATTTCTGCGCTAAACCGCCCTGGCCAGAAAATTGTTATCCGTCCTCTGCCTGGCCTGCCGGTCGTGCGTGATTTGGTGGTGGACATGGGGCAATTCTATGCACAATATGAGAAGATTAAGCCTTACTTATTGAATAATGGGCAAAATCCACCCGCTCGCGAGCACTTACAGTCTCCTGAGCAGCGTGAAAAACTCGATGGGTTGTACGAGTGTATTCTCTGTGCATGCTGTTCAACGTCATGCCCGTCGTTCTGGTGGAATCCGGATAAATTTATCGGCCCTGCGGGTCTGCTGGCTGCCTATCGCTTCCTGATCGACAGCCGCGATACCGAAACCGAGAATCGTCTGGAAGGGCTAAGTGACGCTTTCAGCGTATTCCGCTGCCATAGCATCATGAACTGCGTCAGTGTGTGTCCTAAGGGGCTGAACCCAACGCGCGCCATCGGCCATATTAAGTCGATGTTGTTGCAGCGCAGTGCGTAAGTAGTGAGAGGGGAGCGCTGTTCCCCTCACCCTAACCCTCTCCCAAAGGGAGAGGGGACAGATTGCAGAAACCTTTAAAAACTGCCCTGAAGTTTAGACAGTTTCTAAAGGTTCCTTCGCGGGCCAAATGAAAAGAGCTCGCAGGTGAACCCCGGCACGTACACGTGGTGTGCGTGGTAGTTTCTACGGCGAAAGTAAGCATAAAAATGCTTAAGGGATCACGATGCAGAACGGCGCAATGAAAGCCTGGCTGGACTCTTCTTACCTCTCTGGTTCAAACCAGAGCTGGATAGAACAGCTCTATGAAGACTTCTTAACCGATCCTGACTCAGTGGACGCAAACTGGCGTTCCATGTTCCAGCAGTTGCCTGGTACAGGGGTCAAACCGGATCAATTCCATTCAAAAACACGTGATTATTTCCGTCGTCTGGCGAAGGATGCCTCACGTTACTCTTCTGCGATTTCCGACCCTGACACCAATGCGAAGCAGGTAAAAGTCCTGCAACTTATCAACGCTTATCGCTTCCGTGGTCACCAGCATGCGAATCTCGATCCGCTGGGACTGTGGCAGCAGGAACGTGTAGCGGATCTCGATCCGGCTTATCACGATCTGACCGAGGCCGATTTCCAGGAAAGCTTTAACGTAGGTTCCTTTGCCATCGGCAAAGACACGATGAAGCTGGGCGATCTGATTGACGCGCTCAAGCAAACCTACTGCGGCTCCATCGGCGCGGAATATATGCACATTACCTCCACCGAAGAGAAACGCTGGATCCAGCAGCGTATCGAATCCGTGGCAGGCCACGCGAATTTCTCAGCAGAAGAGAAAAAACGTTTCCTCAGCGAACTGACCGCAGCGGAAGGCCTTGAGCGCTATCTGGGCGCGAAATTCCCTGGCGCAAAACGCTTCTCACTGGAGGGCGGCGATGCGTTAGTCCCGATGCTGAAAGAGCTGATTCGTCATGCCGGTAAGAGCGGTACGCGCGAAGTGGTGCTGGGCATGGCGCACCGTGGACGCCTTAACGTGCTGGTTAACGTGCTGGGTAAAAAGCCGCAGGATCTGTTCGACGAATTTGCGGGTAAACATAAAGAGCACCTCGGCACCGGTGACGTGAAGTACCATATGGGCTTCTCGTCTGATATCGAAACCGAGGGCGGTCAGGTTCACCTGGCGCTGGCATTTAACCCGTCGCACCTGGAAATCGTTAGCCCGGTGGTTATCGGTTCCGTGCGTGCGCGTCTGGATCGTCTGGACGAGCCGAGCAGCAATAAAGTGCTGCCAATCACCATTCACGGTGATGCGGCGGTCACGGGGCAGGGCGTGGTTCAGGAAACCCTGAACATGTCGAAAGCGCGTGGTTATGAAGTGGGCGGTACCGTTCGCATCGTAATCAACAACCAGGTGGGCTTCACCACCTCTAACCCGCTGGATGCGCGTTCCACCCCGTACTGCACCGACATCGGTAAAATGGTTCAGGCGCCAATTTTCCACGTTAACGCGGATGACCCTGAAGCCGTTGCTTTCGTTACCCGTCTGGCGCTGGACTTCCGTAACACCTTCAAGCGCGACGTGTTCATTGACCTCTTCTGCTACCGCCGTCACGGCCACAACGAAGCGGATGAGCCAAGTGCAACCCAGCCGCTGATGTACCAGAAAATCAAAAAACATCCGACGCCGCGTAAAATCTATGCTGACAAGCTGGAAAGCGAAAAAGTGGCGACGCTGGAAGATGCGACCGAAATGGTCAACCTCTACCGCGACGCGCTGGACGCGGGTGAATGCGTAGTGAAAGAGCTGCGTCCAATGAACATGCACTCCTTTACCTGGTCGCCGTACCTCAACCACGAGTGGGACGAGAGCTACCCGAACAAGGTTGAGATGAAGCGTTTGCAGGAGCTGGCTAAACGCATCAGCACCGTGCCGGAAGCGATCGAGATGCAGTCCCGCGTGGCCAAGATCTATGGCGATCGCCAGGCAATGGCGGCGGGTGAGAAGCTGTTCGACTGGGGCGGCGCGGAAACGCTGGCCTATGCGACGCTGGTTGACGAAGGTATTCCGGTTCGTCTGTCCGGTGAAGATGCGGGTCGTGGCACCTTCTTCCACCGTCATGCGGTTGTACACAACCAGTCTAATGGTTCAACGTATACTCCGCTTCAGCACGTGCATAACGGTCAGGGCCAGTTCAAGGTCTGGGACTCCGTGCTGTCAGAAGAAGCGGTTCTGGCCTTCGAATACGGCTATGCCACCGCAGAACCCCGCACCCTGACAATCTGGGAAGCGCAGTTCGGTGACTTCGCCAACGGTGCGCAGGTGGTTATCGACCAGTTCATCTCCTCCGGTGAGCAGAAGTGGGGCCGTATGTGCGGTCTGGTGATGCTGCTGCCGCACGGCTATGAAGGACAAGGGCCGGAGCACTCCTCCGCGCGTCTGGAGCGTTATCTGCAACTCTGCGCCGAGCAGAACATGCAGGTTTGCGTGCCGTCGACCCCAGCTCAGGTTTACCACATGCTGCGTCGTCAGGCGCTGCGCGGTATGCGCCGTCCGCTGGTAGTCATGTCGCCAAAATCCCTGCTGCGCCATCCACTGGCGGTCTCCAGCCTGGAAGAGCTGGCAAACGGCACCTTCCTGCCGGCCATCGGTGAAATTGACGAGCTGGATCCGCAGGCCGTTAAGCGTGTCGTAATGTGTTCTGGTAAGGTTTATTACGACCTGCTGGAACAGCGCCGTAAGAACGATCAGAAAGATGTCGCCATCGTGCGTATCGAGCAGCTTTATCCGTTCCCGCATCAGGCGATGCAGGAAGTGCTGAAACAGTACGCTCACGTTCATGATTTTGTCTGGTGCCAGGAAGAGCCGCTCAACCAGGGCGCATGGTATTGCAGCCAGCATCATTTCCGTGAAGTGATTCCATTTGGGTCTGCCCTGCGTTATGCAGGTCGCCCGGCCTCCGCCTCTCCGGCGGTAGGGTATATGTCCGTTCACCAGAAGCAGCAACAAGATCTGGTCAATGACGCGCTGAACGTCGATTAATTAAAGGATACATAATGAGTAGCGTAGATATTCTTGTTCCCGACCTGCCTGAGTCCGTAGCAGATGCAACCGTCGCCACCTGGCACAAAAAACCAGGCGACGCGGTAACCCGTGACGAAGTGCTGGTAGAAATCGAAACTGACAAAGTGGTACTGGAAGTACCGGCTTCAGCGGATGGCATTCTGGATGCAGTCCTGGAAGATGAAGGTACGACCGTCACTTCTCGCCAGATCCTGGGTCGCCTGCGTGAAGGTAACAGCGCGGGCAAAGAGTCCAGCGCCAAATCTGAAGAAAAAGCGTCTACCCCGGCCCAGCGCCAGCAGGCGTCTCTGTCCGATCAGACCAACGACGCGCTCAGCCCGGCGATCCGTCGCCTGCTGGCTGAGCACAGCCTCGATCCGGCAGCCATCAAAGGCACCGGCGTGGGTGGCCGTCTGACGCGCGAAGACATCGACAAGCATCTGGCAAAAGCGCCTTCTGAGGCGAAAGCGGAAGCGAAAGCCCCTGCGGCAGCACCAGCGGCACAGCCAGCTCTGGGCGCACGTAGCGAAAAACGCGTGCCAATGACCCGCCTGCGTAAGCGCGTGGCCGAGCGTCTGCTGGAAGCGAAAAATTCCACCGCGATGCTGACTACCTTCAACGAAGTCAACATGAAACCAATCATGGACCTGCGCAAGCAGTACGGTGACGCGTTTGAAAAACGTCACGGTATCCGTCTGGGCTTTATGTCCTTCTACGTGAAGGCGGTAGTTGAAGCGCTGAAACGCTACCCGGAAGTGAACGCGTCTATCGATGGCGATGACGTGGTTTACCACAACTACTTCGATGTCAGCATGGCGGTTTCTACTCCACGCGGCCTGGTGACCCCGGTTCTGCGTGACGTAGATACCCTGGGTATGGCTGACATTGAGAAGAAAATCAAAGAGCTGGCCGTGAAAGGCCGCGACGGCAAGCTGACCGTTGAGGACCTGACCGGCGGTAACTTCACCATTACCAACGGCGGTGTGTTCGGCTCGCTGATGTCTACCCCGATCATCAACCCGCCGCAGAGCGCGATCCTGGGTATGCACGCCATTAAAGATCGTCCAATGGCGGTAGACGGTAAAGTGGAGATCCTGCCGATGATGTACCTGGCGCTCTCTTACGATCACCGCCTGATCGACGGCCGCGAGTCCGTAGGCTTCCTGGTTGCCATTAAAGAGCTGCTGGAAGATCCAACGCGTCTGCTGCTGGACGTCTAGTTTTTGCAGTCTTGCCCGGCGGCGCGTTGCTTGCCGGGCCTACAAAAGCACTACCTAACGATTACCTGAAGGATGGATAGAACACATGAACTTACATGAATATCAGGCCAAACAGCTGTTTGCCCGGTATGGCTTACCGGCTCCGGTGGGTTATGCCTGTACTACCCCGCGTGAAGCAGAAGAAGCCGCGTCTAAAATCGGTGCCGGCCCGTGGGTAGTTAAATGTCAGGTTCACGCTGGTGGCCGTGGTAAAGCGGGCGGTGTGAAGGTTGTTAAGAGCAAAGAAGAGATCCGTGCGTTTGCTGAACATTGGCTCGGCAAGCGTCTGGTAACCTACCAGACAGATGCGAACGGCCAGCCGGTTAACCAGATCCTGGTTGAAGCGGCGACCGACATCGCGAAAGAACTGTACCTCGGCGCAGTCGTAGACCGTAGCTCCCGTCGCGTGGTGTTCATGGCGTCTACCGAAGGCGGTGTGGAAATCGAAAAAGTGGCGGAAGAGACCCCGCACCTGATCCACAAAGTGGCTATCGATCCGCTGGCGGGCCCAATGCCTTACCAGGGTCGTGAGCTGGCGTTCAAACTGGGTCTGGAAGGCAAGCTGGTTCAGCAGTTCACCAAGATCTTCATGGGTCTGGCGACCATCTTCCTGGAGCGCGATCTGGCGCTGATCGAGATCAACCCGCTGGTGATCACCACCCAGGGCGACCTGATCTGCCTCGACGGCAAGCTGGGCGCTGACGGCAACGCGCTGTTCCGCCAGTCCGATCTGCGCGAAATGCGCGACCAGTCTCAGGAAGATCCGCGTGAAGCGCAGGCTGCACAGTGGGAACTGAACTACGTGGCGCTGGATGGCAACATCGGCTGCATGGTTAACGGTGCGGGCCTGGCAATGGGCACCATGGACATCGTTAAGCTGCACGGCGGTGAGCCAGCGAACTTCCTCGACGTGGGCGGTGGCGCAACCAAAGAGCGCGTAACCGAAGCGTTCAAAATCATTCTCTCTGACAGCAACGTGAAAGCGGTTCTGGTGAACATCTTCGGCGGTATCGTACGTTGCGACCTGATCGCCGACGGTATCATCGGCGCGGTAGAAGAAGTGGGCGTTAACGTTCCGGTTGTTGTACGTCTGGAAGGGAACAACGCTGAACTCGGCGCGAAAAAACTGGCTGACAGCGGCCTGAATATTATTGCAGCGAAAAGTCTGACGGATGCAGCTCAGCAGGTTGTTGCCGCAGTGGAGGGGAAATAATGTCCGTTTTAATTAATAAAGATACCAAGGTTATCTGCCAGGGCTTCACCGGTAGCCAGGGGACTTTCCACTCCGAACAGGCAATTGCCTACGGTACGCAGATGGTAGGCGGCGTAACGCCAGGTAAAGGCGGCACCACCCACCTGGGCCTGCCGGTGTTCAACACCGTGCGTGAAGCCGTAGAAGCGACGGGCGCAACCGCGACCGTGATCTACGTTCCGGCGCCGTTCTGCAAAGACTCTATTCTGGAAGCGATCGACGCAGGCATTAAGCTGATCATCACCATCACCGAAGGTATCCCGACGCTGGATATGCTGACCGTGAAGGTGAAGCTGGACGAAGCAGGCGTGCGCATGATCGGCCCGAACTGCCCAGGCGTTATCACCCCGGGCGAATGCAAAATCGGCATCATGCCGGGCCACATTCATCGCCCAGGCAAAGTGGGCATTGTGTCCCGTTCCGGTACCCTGACCTATGAAGCGGTTAAGCAGACCACCGACTACGGTTTCGGCCAGTCCACCTGCGTGGGCATCGGCGGTGACCCGATCCCGGGCTCTAACTTCATCGACATCCTGAAGCTGTTCCAGGAAGATCCACAGACCGAAGCGATCGTGATGATCGGTGAGATCGGTGGTAGCGCGGAAGAAGAAGCGGCTGCTTACATCAAAGATCATGTGACCAAGCCGGTGGTGGGTTACATCGCGGGTGTGACCGCGCCGAAAGGCAAACGTATGGGTCACGCGGGCGCGATTATCGCAGGCGGTAAAGGTACGGCTGATGAGAAATTCGCAGCACTGGAAGCCGCAGGCGTGAAAACCGTTCGCAGCCTGGCGGATATCGGTGAAGCACTGAAATCCATCATTAAGTAAGTCCTCTCTGCTCCCCGTATGGGGCGCGTTGAAGTATAAAAAAATGTCCGTTTCGACATGGTTGGCCGCTGTAAAGCGGCCTTTTTTTATTGTCTGCGTTTAGCCACCAGAGTGAATTTATAGTCGTCGGAGTTAAACACGTTGCGACTGTATTCAAATATCCGGCCGTCTTTCAGAAAGCCACGGGAGACTTTTTCCAGAATCGGTTTTGCCGGATCGAGCGCCAGGGCGGCAATCGCCTCGTCCGATGGCATGACTGGCACCAGCTCCTGCTCGCTGCGATCGATAACCATCTTTTTGATCTGCTCAATGTAATGGTATTTCGACTGTTCCATCACTTCCCAGGTGAGGTCGGGGAACATCGCCAGCGGCATCCATGTCTCTTCCAGATTCACCGGCTTTTCCCTGATGAAGCGTACGCGCTTGACGTGCCAGACCTTATCATTTGGATTGAGCGCCAGTTTTGCCGCGAGCCGCTCATCGGCTTTCACCACTTCGAAGACGCTGACGTCGCTGTGCGTATCGACGTTGCGATCCGCTAACTTTTCGTAAAAGCCGGTGAGCTGATAAATATCGTAATTCACCCGCTCCTCTTTTACATACGAGCCGCTGCCCTGAATACTTTCGATGATCTGCTCGTCGGCGAGCAGCTTCAACGCCTGCCGCACGGTGACACGGCTGACGCTAAACGCCTCCTGAAGGCTGGATTCTGTCGGCAGCGCATCGCCAGGTTTTAACTCACCGGCATTAATTTTCTCGCGGAACGCATCGGCGATCTGCCGGTACATCGGTTTATTGCCCATTGGGTCACGCCTATTTAATACCTTTTCAGGGAATTATGCCTTCAGTGTCGGATTTGTAAATAATACAAATAAGATACAAATTTAGGTGTTAGTGAAAATGATCACATAAATGTCTTATTGGCTCTGCCACAATCCTCCCCAGACAAAAACTTTGGATAGGTGAGGATCTTTATGAACCTGACGACTCTGAGCGACCCCCGTGCTGTCTGCGTGCAGGCGCAGTTTACCAGCCGTGATGAGGCAATCCGCCAGCTTGCGACGCGGCTGGTGGCGTTGGGCAAAATAGCCGACGCCGATACGTTTCTGGCAGAGGTTTTCCATCGGGAATCGCTTGGCCCGACGGCGCTGGGCGAGGGACTGGCCGTACCCCATGGTAAATCAGCGGCGGTAAAGGAAGCGGCTTTTGCCGTGGCCACACTGTGCGAGCCGCTGGCCTGGGAAGGTGTGGACGGACCGGAGGAGGTCGAGCTGATTTTTTTGCTCGCCATTCCTCCCGCACAAGCGGGATCAACGCATATTCAGGTGCTGACGGAACTGACGTCCCGCCTGGCGGATGACGATCTCAGGGCGCGCGTAATGACGGCGACCAGCGCGGAAGCGGTGCTTGCTGCGCTGGAAACGGCGCCTGAGGCGCAAGAAACCGCCGTTGCGGAGAATGCCCCGACGATCGTCTGCGTTACCGCCTGTCCGGCCGGGATCGCCCATACCTACATGGCAGCGGAATATCTCGAAAAAGCGGGACGTAAGCTCGGCGTCAATGTAGTGGTCGAAAAGCAGGGGGCAAACGGTATTGAGGGGCGCATCACCGCGCAGCAGTTGCAGGAGGCAAAAGCGTGTATCTTCGCGGCGGAAGTGGCGATTAAAGAGCGCGAGCGTTTTCAGGGGATCCCTGCCATTTCCGTGCCCGTCGCGGAACCCTTGCGCCATGCGGAAGCGCTCATTGAGCGTGCGCTGGCGCTACAGCCTGTATCCGATGCGCGTCCTGCGCACGTCGACACGGACGCGAAAAAGTGCGTTAAAACCGAACTCAAGCAGGCGCTCCTCAGCGGTATCTCCTTTGCGGTGCCGCTGATTGTCGCTGGCGGCACGGTGCTGGCCGTGTCGGTACTGCTGGCGCAAATCCTGGGCTTGCAGCATCTGTTCGATCAGGAAAATTCGTGGCTGTGGATGTACCGCAAACTGGGCGGCGGGATGCTCGGTATTCTGATGGTGCCTGTTCTGGCGGCCTACACCGCTTACTCGCTGGCGGATAAACCTGCGCTAACGCCAGGCTTTGCGGCGGGTCTTGCCGCCAATATGATCGGCTCCGGCTTTCTGGGGGCCATCGTCGGCGGGCTGATTGCGGGCTACCTGATGCGCTGGGTGAAAAACCACATCCGGCTGAGTAGCCGCTACAACGGCTTTCTGACCTTTTATCTTTATCCGGTGATTGGCGTGCTGGGCGCAGGCAGCCTGATGCTGTTTGTGATCGGCGAACCGGTGGCCTGGATCAATAACGCCCTCACCGCCTGGCTTAACGGTCTGTCCGGCGCGAACGCGCTGCTGCTGGGGGCGATCCTGGGCTTTATGTGCTCGTTCGATCTGGGCGGTCCGGTCAACAAAGCCTCTTACGCGTTCTGTCTGGGGGCGATGGCCAATGGCGTATACGGGCCTTATGCGATTTTTGCCTCCGTCAAAATGGTATCGGCCTTTACCGTGACGGCATCAACGATGCTGGCTCCGAACCTGTTCAAACAGTTCGAAATTGAAACCGGCAAGTCTACCTGGCTGCTGGGGCTGGCGGGCATCACCGAAGGAGCAATTCCGATGGCTATCGAGGATCCGTTGCGGGTCATCGGCTCATTTGTTCTGGGGTCAATGGCGACCGGAGCGATTGTCGGGGCGATGGGGATTGGGCTATCCACCCCGGGCGCGGGCATTTTCTCTCTCTTCTTACTGCATGATGCCGGGCTGGGTGGCGTGATGGCCGCTGCCGGCTGGTTTGGCGCCGCGCTGATTGGCGCCGCAATCTCTACGCTCATTTTACTCCTCTGGCGACGCCAGGCCGTGAAGAGCGGCACCTACGTGACTGAAGACATAACATCCTAAACACGCACTGACAGGAAACGAAGATGAAAGCTGTATCACGCGTTCATATCACGCCACATATGCACTGGGACCGGGAGTGGTACTTCACCACCGAAGCGTCACGTATTCTTCTGGTCAATAATATGGAAGAGATCCTTACCCGTCTTGAGCAGGACGCAGAGTATAAATACTACGTTCTCGACGGCCAGACGGCGGTGCTGGAAGATTATTTTGCCGTGAAACCGGAAAACAGGCCACGCGTGAAGGCGCTGGTGGCGGCCGGGAAGCTGATTATCGGGCCGTGGTATACCCAGACGGACACCACCCTTGTCTCCGGCGAGTCGATTGTCCGAAATCTGATGTACGGCATTCGCGACTGTCTGGCCTTTGGCGAGCCGATGAAAATTGGCTATCTGCCGGACTCCTTCGGCATGTCTTCCCAGCTGCCACACATTTACAACGGTTTTGGCATCACGCGCACCATGTTCTGGCGCGGGTGTTCCGAGCGGCATGGTACCGATAAAACCGAATTTCTCTGGCAAAGTCAGGACGGCAGTGAAGTGACGGCACAGGTGCTACCGCTGGGCTACGCGATTGGTAAGTACTTACCGGAGGATGAGGCCGGGCTGCGCAAACGGCTCGACACGTACTTCGAGGTGCTGGAAAAAGCCTCCGTGACGAAAGAAATTTTGCTGCCTAACGGCCATGATCAGATGCCGCTCCAGCAGAACATCTTTGCGGTGATGGATAAGCTGCGCGAAATCTATCCGCAGCGTCAGTTTGTGATGAGCCGCTTCGAGGAGGTGTTTGACCACATTGACGAGCACCGCGATGAACTGGCGACGCTGAAAGGGGAGTTTATTGACGGTAAATATATGCGGGTGCACCGGACAATAGGCTCCACGCGAATGGACATCAAAATCGCCCACGCCCGGATAGAGCATAAAATCGTCAATGTCCTTGAGCCGCTGGCCACGCTTGCCTGGACGCTGGGCTTTGAGTATCACCACGGCTTGCTGGAAAAAATGTGGAAAGAGATCCTCAAGAATCACGCCCATGACAGTATCGGCTGCTGCTGTAGTGACAAAGTGCATCGTGAGGTGATGTCACGCTTCGAGCTGGCGGAAGACATGGCCGATAACCTGACATGCTTCTATATGCGCAAGATTGTCGACAACATGCCGCAGTGCGAGGAAGACAAACTGGTGATGTTTAACCTCACGCCCTGGCCGCGTGAGGAAGTGATTAACACTACGATACGCCTGCGCGCCAGCCAGTTCCGCCTGCTGGACGATAGGGGGAATGAAATCCCTTACTGCCTGCGCAGCGCGCGTGAAATCGACCCCGGCTTAATAGACCGGCAGATTGTGCATTACGGCAACTACGATCCCTTTATGGAGTTTGATATCCAGCTCAACCAGATCCTGCCATCAATGGGTTACCGCACGCTCTATATCGAGCCGCACGTGGCTGGCAAGCTGCTGGCGCCAGAAACAACGTCGGAGGCATTACTGGAAAATGCTTTCTGGGAAATAACGTTAAACGACGACGGCACCCTGCGTCTGCTCGATAAAGCGTCCGGGCTTATCTATGACCGCGCGCTGGAAATAGAAGAGAGCTCGGATGATGGCGATGAGTACGACTACTCGCCTTCACGGGAAGAGTGGAGACTCACTTCCGCGCAGGGCGAGCATGAGGTTGACGTGATCCACGAGGTCTGGCAGAGCAGGGCGGTGATCCGCCATCGCATGGCGGTGCCGGCGGATCTCGCTGAACGTTCTGCGCGTCAGCAGACGGGAACGCTTGAGGCAGAGCTCACGGTCACGCTCAGCCATAACAGCCGACGTATCGACATTGAGGCGCGTCTCGGAAATCACGCGGATGACCACCGTGTTCGGGTGTTGATCCCGACGCCCTTCACCGCAGACACGGTGTTAGCTGATACCCAGTTCGGTTCGCTGACGCGACCTGTACAGGATGAAGCGATGGCGAACTGGCAGGAGGAGGGCTGGAAGGAAGCGCCGCTGCCTGTGTGGAATCTGCTTAACTACGCGGTGCTCCAGGAACGGCGTAACGGGATGGCGCTGTTTACCGAAGGGTTACGCGAATTTGAAGTGACTGGCGAGCGTCAAAAAACGTTTGCCCTGACGTTGCTTCGCGGCGTGGGGGTGCTTGGGAAGGAAGATTTACTGCTGCGCCCCGGCAGACCGTCCGGGATCAAAATGCCGGTGCCTGATTCGCAGATGCGGGGCCAGTTAACCTGTCGCTTTAGCCTGTTCAGTTTTAATGGTTTGCCCGTCAGTGCTGGCGTTGCGCAGCAGGCGAAGTCGTGGTTAACGCCAGTGCACTGTTATAACAAAATTCCGTGGGATGCGATGAAGCTTAACCGCGCCTCTTTCACCACCCCCTGTAGCTATAGCCTGCTAACGCTGCCCCCTAACGGATGCGTACTCAGTGTGCTGAAAAAAGCGGAGGATCGTGACGAGATGATTCTTCGTCTGTACAACCCTTCGGAGACCCGCTCCTGTGACGTGGCTTTGTCTGTGAACCGTGAGGTCCAGGCCTGCTGCGAAACGGACATGAATGAGGTGTACAAGGCGCAAGGGGAAGAGGGCTCAGCCATTACGGGGTCTTTCCGGCCAGGCCAGTCACGTACCTTCAGCATGAAAATTGAAAGGTAATCCTCAAAATAAAATAAAGGCCGCATTCCTGCGGCCTTTATTTCATCAAATAGTCACGAAAGGGTGTTAATTTTAAGATTATTAAAAGTGAATAAAATGTAATCGTTTCGGCAGGTAGCAAAGCGAAAGAAAAATACTGTGAAGCAGATAACATTATATGTTTATCTTCCGGCAAAATGCGTTTTTTCACGCGCGTTAATAAAAATCACAACTGTTTATATTATCCTCTGGCTTTTATAACCATCAACGCCTTTAAATGTACATATCATTAACAAGGTTTTTACTATCCGCACCACAAAGAAACATCATTAACAGCTCTGGCCATTTTTGATTTAAATCAATGTTTAATCCTTGGAAAAAGGCTCAAAAAGGCGTTAAATTGTTCCCGATCAAAATGGCCGAAAAGTGGTAATTTTGCTATAAATTGATCGCCGTCGAAAAACGTAAATCTGTTTGAATAAAAACCTGTTTATTGTAAGGGTTTTGCAGCGTATTATATTTACGGGATCAATTTGGTTTTTTCTTAACGTATTTGTAACCTTTCATCATTGCTTTTTCCTCATGTAGAGAATAAGCAACGAAGAAGGGAAGCAGATAACTTTGTATTGGGGCATGCGTGTGGATCCTTATCTAACGGGGTTCACTCTCGGAGTCTTCATGCGATGAGCAAGGAGTCATAATGTTAGACGTAGTCGAACTGTCGCGCTTACAGTTTGCCTTGACCGCGATGTACCACTTCCTGTTTGTGCCGCTGACGCTCGGTATGGCGTTCCTGCTGGCCATCATGGAAACGGTTTACGTCCTCTCCGGCAAACAGATTTATAAAGATATGACCAAGTTCTGGGGCAAGTTGTTTGGTATCAACTTTGCGCTGGGCGTGGCAACCGGTCTGACCATGGAGTTCCAGTTCGGGACAAACTGGTCTTACTATTCCCACTATGTGGGGGATATTTTCGGTGCGCCGCTGGCCATTGAAGGTCTGATGGCCTTCTTCCTCGAATCCACCTTTGTAGGTCTGTTCTTCTTCGGTTGGGACCGTCTGGGTAAAGTCCAGCATATGGCGGTAACCTGGCTGGTGGCATTAGGCTCCAACTTGTCCGCACTGTGGATCCTGGTGGCGAACGGCTGGATGCAAAACCCAATCGCATCTGATTTCAACTTCGAAACCATGCGTATGGAGATGGTCAGCTTCGCTGAGCTGGTCCTGAACCCGGTTGCCCAGGTTAAATTCGTTCACACCGTGGCGTCTGGCTATGTGTGCGGCGCGATGTTCGTGCTGGGCATCAGCTCCTACTATATGCTGCGCGGCCGTGACTTCGCGTTCGCCAAGCGTTCTTTTGCTATTGCAGCAAGCTTCGGTATGGCCGCGATTCTGTCCGTTATTGTTCTGGGTGATGAATCCGGTTACGAAATGGGCGACGTGCAGAAAACCAAACTCGCCGCAATTGAAGCTGAATGGGAAACCCAGCCGGCACCGGCAGCGTTTACCCTGTTCGGCGTGCCTGACCAGGAAGCGCAGGAAAACCGCTTCGCCATTCAAATTCCTTACGCTCTGGGTATTATCGCCACGCGCTCCGTCGACAAACAGGTGACTGGCCTGAAAGATCTGATGGTGCAGCATGAAGAGCGTATCCGTAACGGGATGAAAGCTTACTCGCTGCTGGAACAGCTGCGCGCCGGCTCTACCGACCAGGCCGTTCGCGATCAATTTAACGACGTGAAGAAAGACCTCGGTTACGGTCTGCTGCTGAAACGCTATACCCCGAACGTCTCTGACGCGACGGAAGCGCAGATTCAGATGGCAACCAAAGACTCTATTCCACGCGTTGCGCCGCTGTACTTCGCGTTCCGCATCATGGTGGGTTGCGGCATTATCATGCTGCTGATCATCGCGGCCTCGTTCTGGTCAGTCATTCGTAACCGTATCGGTGAGAAAAAATGGCTGCTGCGCACCGCGCTTTACGGTATCCCACTGCCATGGATTGCTATCGAGTCCGGCTGGTTTGTTGCGGAATATGGCCGTCAGCCGTGGGCGATCGGTGAGGTGCTGCCAACAGCGGTAGCGAACTCCTCCCTGACCGCAGGCGACCTGATCTTCTCCATGCTGCTCATTTGCGGTCTGTACACCCTGTTCCTGGTGGCTGAACTGTTCCTGATGTTCAAGTTCGCGCGCCTTGGCCCAAGCAGCCTGAAAACCGGTCGCTATCACTACGAGCAGTCTGTTGCGACTACTCAGCCGGCACGCTAAGACAGGAGTCATCAAATGATCGATTATGAAGTATTGCGTTTTATCTGGTGGCTGCTGATCGGTGTTCTGCTGATTGGTTTCGCGGTCACCGATGGTTTCGACATGGGCGTGGGCATGCTCACCCGTTTCCTCGGTCGTAATGACACCGAGCGTCGAATCATGATCAACTCCATCGCCCCGCACTGGGACGGTAACCAGGTGTGGCTGATCACCGCAGGCGGCGCGCTGTTCGCTGCCTGGCCGATGGTCTACGCGGCTGCGTTCTCCGGCTTCTATGTGGCGATGATTCTGGTGCTGGCCTCTTTATTCTTCCGTCCGGTGGGTTTCGACTACCGTTCCAAGATTGAAGACACCCGCTGGCGTAACATGTGGGACTGGGGCATCTTCATCGGTAGCTTCGTTCCACCGCTGGTCATTGGTGTGGCGTTCGGTAACCTGTTGCAGGGCGTACCGTTCCACGTCGACGAATATATGCGTCTGTTCTACACCGGTAACTTCTTCCAGTTGCTGAATCCGTTTGGTCTGCTGGCGGGCGTGGTGAGCGTGGCGATGATCATCACCCAGGGCGCAACCTATCTCCAGATGCGTACCGTAGGTGAACTGCACCTGCGTTCCCGCGCTACCGCTCAGGTGGCGGCGCTGGTGACGCTGGTCTGCTTCGCGCTGGCTGGCGTGTGGGTGGTGTACGGTATTGATGGTTACGTGGTGACCTCCGCGATCAACCATACTGCACCGTCTAACCCGCTGACCAAAGAAGTGGCGCGTCAGGCCGGTGCATGGCTGGTGAACTTCAACAATACTCCTGCGCTGTGGGCTATCCCGGCTCTGGGTGTGCTGCTGCCGCTGCTGACCGTGCTGACGTCTCGTCTGGAGAAAGGCGCTCTGGCGTTCGTATTCTCTTCACTGACGCTGGCGTGCATCATCCTGACGGCGGGGATTGCGATGTTCCCGTTCGTGATGCCATCCAGCACCATGATGAATGCCAGCCTGACCATGTGGGATGCAACGTCCAGTCAGTTGACGCTGAACTTAATGACCTATGTTGCTTGCGTGTTCGTACCGATTATCCTGCTCTACACCACCTGGTGTTACTGGAAAATGTTCGGTCGCATCACTAAAGAACATATCGAAAGCAACACCCACTCTATGTACTAAGTAAGGAGCTGAATATGTGGTATTTCGCATGGATTTTAGGGACGCTTCTTGCCTGTGCGTTTGGTGTCATCACTGCCCTGGCGCTTGAGCATGTAGAAGCGACCAAAGCAGGTGAAGAAAAGCACTAATGAATATTATCGCAACCTTATATGCGGTAATGGATAAGCGCCCGTTACGGGCGCTTTCTTTAGTGATGGCATTACTGCTGGCAGGCTGTATCTTCTGGGACCCGTCGCGCTTCGCGGCGAAAACCAGCGAGCTTGAAATCTGGCACGGTTTCCTGATTATGTGGGCTGTGTGCGCAGGCGTGGTTCACGGTGTCGGCTTTCGTCCGAAAGCGCTACACTGGCAGGGCATCTTCTGCCCACTGATTGCCGATCTGGTTCTCCTCGCCGGTTTGATTTTCTTCTTCTTCTGAATAAGAAATGTCCGTTAACGTTATGGGCTTACCATGGCCCATAAAAATTTACTCTCCGTTTACTTTCCCCCATTCCAAACCATCATTCCCGCGCGTATAGTAGCGAAGTTTGAAAGCTCCAACTTTTCTTGTATTACCGGGATGTAAAGTGAATACAACGCTGTTTCGATGGCCGGTACGTGTCTATTACGAAGATACCGATGCCGGTGGTGTGGTCTACCACGCCAGCTACGTTGCTTTTTATGAACGGGCACGCACAGAGATGCTGCGCCATCATCACTTTAGTCAACAGGTGCTGTTGGCTGAGCGAGTTGCCTTCGTGGTACGCAAGATGACGCTTGAGTATTTTGCGCCTGCCAGACTCGACGATATGCTCGAAGTTCAAACAGAAATTACATCAATGCGCGGAACTTCACTGGTTTTCACGCAGCGGATAGTCAATGCAGAGAACACGGTACTGAACTCAGCTGAAGTCCTGATTGTCTGTGTTGATCCAACCATAATGAAGCCTCGTGCGCTTCCTAAGTCTATTGTCGCGGAGTTTAAGCAGTGACTGACATGAATATCCTTGATTTGTTCCTGAAGGCAAGCCTTCTGGTTAAACTTATCATGTTGATTTTGATTGGTTTTTCAATCGCATCCTGGGCCATCATCATCCAGAGAACGCGTATCCTTAATGCCGCCGGCCGCGAAGCCGAAGCGTTTGAAGATAAGTTCTGGTCGGGAATTGAGCTTTCTCGTCTGTACCAGGAAAGCCAGGGACGCCGTGATAACCTTTCAGGCTCCGAACAAATTTTCTACAGCGGTTTCAAAGAGTTCGCTCGCTTACATCGCGCTAACAGCCATGCGCCGGAAGCCGTGGTAGAAGGGGCGTCGCGTGCGATGCGCATCTCCATGAACCGCGAACTGGAAAATCTTGAAACGCATATTCCTTTCCTCGGAACCGTTGGCTCCATCAGCCCGTATATCGGCCTGTTTGGTACGGTGTGGGGGATCATGCACGCCTTTATCGCCCTGGGGGCGGTGAAGCAGGCAACGTTGCAGATGGTTGCACCGGGTATCGCAGAAGCACTGATCGCGACCGCAATCGGTCTGTTCGCCGCAATTCCGGCGGTAATGGCGTACAACCGTCTGAACCAGCGCGTGAACAAACTGGAACTGAACTACGACAACTTTATGGAAGAGTTCACCGCGATTCTGCATCGTCAGGCGTTTACCAGCACCGAGAGCAACAAGGGGTAAACCATGGCCAGATCGCGTGGACGAGGTCGTCGCGAGCTCAAGTCCGAAATCAATATCGTTCCGTTACTGGACGTGCTGCTGGTACTGTTGCTGATCTTTATGGCGACAGCGCCCATCATCACCCAGAGCGTGGAAGTTGATCTGCCGGATGCGACAGAATCACAGGCGGTAAGCACCAATGACGATCCTCCGGTCATCATTGAGGTTTCCGGCGTAGGGCAGTACAGCGTGGTGGTAGAGAAAGATCGTATGGATCAGCTTCCGCCAGAGCAGGTTATTGCTGAAGCGCAACGACGTCTGGAGTCAAATCCGAAGACGGTCTTCTTAATCGGTGGTGCGAAAGACGTACCATATGATGAAATTATCAAAGCGCTGAACTTGCTACATAGCGCGGGCGTTAAGTCAGTTGGCTTAATGACTCAGCCTATTTGATCATCTGCGTAGTTTTTGGGAACCGATAGTGTCAAAGGCAACCGAACAGAACGACAAGCTTAAGCGAGCGATAATCGTCTCCGCAGTGCTGCACGTAATTCTTTTTGCAGCGCTGATCTGGAGTTCGTTCGATGAGCACCTTGATGCATCAGGCGGCGGTGGGGGCTCGTCCATCGACGCCGTCATGGTGGATCCCGGTGCGGTAGTGCAGAACTATAATCGCCAGCAACAGCAGCAGGCGAGCGCAAAACGCGCGGAAGAACAGCGTGAAAAACAGGCGCAACAGCAGGCGGAAGAGCTGCGTGAAAAGCAGGCCGCCGAGCAGGAACGTCTGAAGCAGCTTGAGAAAGAGCGTTTGCAGGCGCAGGAAGCCGCTAAAGAGCAGGCGGAGCAGCAGAAACAGGCTGAAGCCGCAGCGAAGAAAGCTCAGGAACAGCAGAAGCAGGCGGAAGAGGCGGCAGCCAAAGCCGCGGCAGACGCGAAGGCGCAGGCAGATGCTCAGGCTAAGTTAGCCGCAGAAGCCGCGAAGAAAGCGGCTGCTGATGCGCAGAAGAAAGCGGAAGCCGAAGCGGCGAAGAAAGCCGCTGCTGATGCGAAGAAGAAAGCAGAAGCCGAAGCGGCGAAAAAAGCTGCCGCTGACGCACAGAAGAAAGCCGAAGCGGAAGCCGCCAAAAAAGCTGCGCAGGAAGCAGAGAAGAAAGCGGCTGCCGATGCTGCGAAAAAAGCGGCCGCCGCCGAGAAAGCTGCGGCAGAAAAAGCCGCCGCTGCGGAAAAAGCCGCTGCGGAAAAAAAAGCGGCAGCTGAGAAAGCCGCTGCTGATAAGAAAGCTGCTGCTGAAAAAGCCGCAGCTAAGAAGGCCGCTGCTGCGGAAAAAGCCGCTGCCGCAGGGGTTGACGATCTGCTGGGCGATCTGAGCTCCGGTAAGAATGCACCGAAAACGGGCGGAGGGGCGAAAGGAAGTAACGCAGCACCGGCAGGAAGTGGTAACACTAAGAACAACGGTGCTTCTGGCGCTGAGATCAACGACTATAAGAATCAGATTGCCGCGGCTATTGCCAGCAGACTTAACGATAAATCGCTCTATACCGGGAAAACGTGCCGACTGCATATTAAACTGGCTACGGATGGTATGGTGCTGAGCGTTGAGTCAGAAGGGGGAGATGAAGCGTTATGCCAGGCTGCACTTGTGGCAGTGAATCAGGCAAAACTGCCAAAACCTCCATCACAGGCTGTCTATGAAGTGTTCAAAGACGCTTCGCTGAACTTTAAGCCATAAGCAGAGCTGCTGTTATCCGGTTCTGATAGTTTTGTGTATTTGAGTTTGTTAACCTTCTGCTAAATTATCCAGGACTTATTGTTCGGATAAGGGAGATATGATGAAGCAGGCATTACGATTAGCTTTTGGTTTTTTAGTACTGTTGACGTCAGCAGTGCATGCCACAGTAAGCATCGACATTACCGACTGGAACGACTCAGCGCGTCCAATCGGTGTCGTTCCGTTCCAGTGGGCAGGCCCGGGCGCTGCGCCTGAAGATATTGGCGGCATTGTTGCAGCTGACCTGCGTAACAGCGGTAAATTTAACCCCCTGGATCGTTCTCGTCTGCCGCAGCAGCCGGGTACAGCTCAGGAAGTTCAACCTGCTGCATGGTCTGCACTGGGTATTGATGCCGTGGTTGTCGGACAGGTTACTCCTGCGCCAGACGGCGGCTATAACGTCGCTTATCAGCTGGTGGATACCGGCGGTGCGCCGGGTACCGTTCTGGCTCAAAACACGTATAAGGTGAACAAGCAGTGGCTGCGTTATGCAGGCCACACGGCGAGTGACGAAGTGTTTGAGAAGCTGACCGGTATTAAAGGTGCGTTCCGTACCCGTATCGCGTACGTAGTACAGACCAACGGCGGCCAGTTCCCTTATGAGCTGCGCGTCTCTGACTACGATGGTTACAACCAGTTCACCGTACACCGTTCACCACAGCCGCTGATGTCTCCGGCATGGTCTCCGGATGGCTCTAAGCTGGCGTACGTGACCTTCGAAAGCGGCCGTTCCGCGCTGGTTATCCAGACACTGTCTAACGGTGCTGTGCGTCAGGTTGCGTCATTCCCACGTCACAACGGTGCGCCTGCGTTCTCTCCGGACGGTACCAAGCTGGCGTTTGCCTTGTCTAAAACCGGTAGCCTGAACCTGTACGTGATGGATATTGGTTCTGGTCAGATCCGTCAGGTCACGGATGGTCGTAGCAACAACACTGAGCCAACCTGGTTCCCGGACAGCCAGAATCTGGCATTTACGTCTGACCAGGCAGGTCGTCCACAGGTTTATAAAGTGAATATCAACGGCGGAGCAGCGCAGCGTATTACCTGGGAAGGTTCTCAGAACCAGGATGCTGACGTCAGTGCCGATGGTAAAACAATGGTAATGGTCAGTACTGCGGGTGGTCAGCAGCACATTGCCAAACAAGATCTGGTAACGGGGGGCGTACAAGTACTGTCGTCAACGTTCCTGGATGAAACGCCAAGTCTGGCACCTAACGGCACCATGGTAATCTACAGCTCTTCTCAGGGGATGGGATCCGTGCTGAATCTGGTTTCTACAGATGGGCGTTTCAAAGCGCGTCTTCCGGCAACTGATGGACAGGTAAAATCACCTGCCTGGTCGCCGTATCTGTAATAATAATTAATTGATTACTAAAGGAATCTTAGAAATGCAACTGAACAAAGTGCTGAAGGGGCTGATGATCGCTCTGCCTGTTATGGCAATCGCAGCGTGTTCTTCTAACAAGAACGCAAGCAATGACCAGAGCGGCGAAGGCATGATGGGTGCCGGCACCGGTATGGACGCTAACGGCAATGGCAATATGTCTTCTGAAGAGCAAGCGCGTCTTCAGATGCAGCAGTTACAGCAGAACAACATCGTTTACTTCGATCTGGATAAATACGACATTCGTTCTGACTTCGCTGCAATGCTGGATGCGCACGCAAACTTCCTGCGTAGCAACCCGTCTTACAAAGTCACCGTAGAAGGTCATGCGGACGAACGTGGTACTCCGGAGTACAACATCTCCCTGGGTGAACGTCGTGCAAACGCTGTTAAAATGTACCTCCAGGGTAAAGGCGTTTCTGCTGACCAGATCTCCATCGTTTCTTACGGTAAAGAAAAACCAGCAGTACTGGGTCACGACGAAGCGGCTTACTCCAAAAACCGTCGTGCCGTACTCGTTTACTAAGAGAATTGCATGAGCAGTAACTTCAGACATCATCTGATGAGTCTGTCGTTACTGGTTGGAATAGCGGCCCCCTGGGCCGCTTTTGCTCAGGCACCAATCAGTAGTGTCGGCTCAGGCTCGGTAGAAGATCGAGTCACTCAACTCGAGCGTATTTCTAACGCTCACAGCCAGCTTTTAACTCAACTCCAGCAGCAGCTTTCCGATAACCAGAATGATATTGATTCCCTTCGTGGTCAGATCCAGGAGAGTCAGTATCAGCTTAATCAGGTTGTGGAGCGCCAGAAGCAAATTTTGTTGCAGATGGATAGCCTGAACAGCGGCGGAGCAGCAGCACAGCCAGCAGCAGGCGATCAAAGCGGTGCGGCGACGCCTGCACCTGCGGCAGATGCCTCCGCGTCGTCTGGTGCGCCTGTACAGAGCGGTGACGCGAATACGGACTACAACGCGGCCATTGCCCTGGTGCAGGACAAATCGCGCCAGGACGATGCTATCGTTGCGTTTCAGAACTTCGTTAAGAAGTACCCTGATTCCACTTACCAGCCAAATGCGAACTACTGGCTGGGTCAGTTGAATTACAACAAGGGTAAAAAGGATGATGCGGCGTTTTATTTTGCCTCTGTGGTGAAAAATTACCCGAAATCACCGAAAGCGCCTGATGCGATGTATAAAGTCGGCGTGATCATGCAGGACAAAGGCGACACTGCAAAAGCCAAAGCGGTTTATCAGCAGGTGGTTGCGAAATTCCCGGGTACAGACGGCGCCAAACAGGCACAAAAACGTTTGAGTTCGATGGGTTGATTATCGCATGACCAGAAATCGCGTTATTTCTGGTCGTGCAGCATGATTCCTAAGCAGTTAAGTGATCTTCATCGAAATTTTTGTTGCGCAGAATTCTTAAATCAGTAATATATGCCGCCGTTGCCACGGGATATCAAACAACGTGAAAGCAGCGCAAAAGTGGGTCGTTAGCTCAGTTGGTAGAGCAGTTGACTTTTAATCAATTGGTCGCAGGTTCGAATCCTGCACGACCCACCACTTAAAGCAGTTCCGGCAGTACAGAGTGGGTGATTAGCTCAGTTGGTAGAGCATCTCCTTTACACGGAGGGGGTCGGCGGTTCGAGCCCGTCATCACCCACCACTCGGGTCGTTAGCTCAGTTGGTAGAGCAGTTGACTTTTAATCAATTGGTCGCAGGTTCGAATCCTGCACGACCCACCAATTTTATTGGTACCGAGTGATAATTCAGGCAACACCCGAATGGGTCGTTAGCTCAGTTGGTAGAGCAGTTGACTTTTAATCAATTGGTCGCAGGTTCGAATCCTGCACGACCCACCAGCCTGAATAGATTTGAAGTACATCCCGTAAGGGGTCGTTAGCTCAGTTGGTAGAGCAGTTGACTTTTAATCAATTGGTCGCAGGTTCGAATCCTGCACGACCCACCAATGTAAAAAGGCGCCCTAAAGGCGCCTTTTTGCTGTCTGTCGTTCGCCAGGGCCTTGCAGGTCGGCTAAGGCGAAGCCGCCACCCGACAGATGCTACCGGCATCATTTCCCGATGACATTCCCCCTCAAATTCGCTATCTTGTTTAGTATACAAAACACCATTGCCTCATTTTTGTTATCTCATGCAAAACAAAGGCAATATTGTTAAGCCAGTAAAACGAGAAGCCATAATGAGTGTGATGTTTGATCCCGAAACCGCAATCTATCCCTTCCCGCCAAAGCCTGCTCCGCTAAGCCGGGATGAAAAACAGTTCTATCGAGAGAAAATCAAGCGCCTGCTTAAAGAGCGTGATGCGGTGATGGTGGCGCATTACTACACCGACCCGGAAATTCAGCAGCTGGCGGAAGAGACGGGCGGCTGTATCTCAGATTCCCTGGAAATGGCGCGTTTCGGTGCTAAACATCCTGCCTCCACCCTGCTGGTTGCAGGTGTGCGCTTCATGGGCGAAACGGCAAAAATTCTCAGCCCGGAAAAAACCATACTGATGCCGACGCTGAATGCCGAATGCTCCCTTGACCTCGGTTGCCCGATTGATGAGTTCACCGCCTTCTGTGATGCCCACCCTGACCGTACCGTGGTGGTCTATGCCAACACGTCTGCGGCGGTGAAAGCCCGGGCGGACTGGGTAGTGACGTCCAGTATTGCCGTTGAGCTGATTGAACATCTGGACAGCCTGGGGGAGAAAATCATCTGGGCGCCCGATCGTCACCTGGGAAACTACGTACAAAAACAGACCGGTGCGGATGTGCTGTGCTGGCAGGGGGCCTGTATCGTCCACGATGAGTTCAAGACCCAGGCGCTGACCCGGATGAAAGGCTTATACCCGCAGGCCGCGATACTGGTGCACCCGGAATCTCCGCAGTCGATCGTCGACATGGCGGACGCCGTCGGCTCAACCAGCCAGTTAATTAACGCGGCAAAAACGCTGCCACACAAGCAGCTCATTGTGGCGACCGATCGCGGTATCTTCTACAAAATGCAACAGGCCGTGCCGGAAAAAGAGCTGCTTGAAGCGCCAACCGCCGGAGAAGGGGCGAGCTGCCGAAGCTGCGCGCATTGCCCGTGGATGGCGATGAATGGGCTCAAAGCGATTTCGGAGGCGCTTGAGAACGGTGGCGCAGCGCATGAGATCCACGTGGATGCCGCTCTGCGTGAAGGCGCGTTAATTCCACTTAACCGTATGCTGGATTTTGCGGCTACACTACGTACTTAACTTATTACGCCCCGGAGAAAAAATGGATTTTTTTAGCACACAGAACATCCTGGTTCATATCCCGATTGGTGCGGGCGGCTATGACCTGTCGTGGATTGAAGCGGTGGGTACGCTGGCCGGTTTACTCTGTATCTGGCTGGCCAGCCTTGAGAAGATCAGCAACTATGCGTTCGGGCTGATAAACGTCACGCTGTTTGCGATCATCTTCTTCCAGATCCAGCTCTACGCCAGCCTGCTTCTACAGCTGTTCTTCTTCGCGGCCAATATCTATGGCTGGTACGCCTGGTCTCGGCAAAACAGCCAGCAGGAGGCGGAGTTGCAAATCCGCTGGCTGCCGTTGCCTAAAGCCATCGCCTGGTTCGCGGCCTGCGTGGTGGCTATCGGCTTTATGACCGTCTTTATTGATCCGGTATTTGCCTTCCTGACGCGCGTGGCGGTCTCGGTGATGTCGGGACTGGGATTGAACGTGACGATGCCTGAGCTTCAGCCGGATGCCTTCCCGTTCTGGGATTCCTGCATGATGGTGCTGTCGATTGCCGCAATGATCCTGATGACCCGTAAATACGTTGAGAACTGGCTGTTGTGGGTGGTGATTAACGTGATTAGCGTGGTGATTTTTGCCCTTCAGGGCGTTTATGCCATGTCGCTGGAGTATATGCTCCTGACCTTCATTGCTCTCAACGGCAGCCGCATGTGGATTAACAGCGCGCGTGAGCGTGGCTCTCGCGCGCTTTCCCGTTAATGGTGATGTGCGTGTGAGTGGCCGGACTGCGCCTCGTTAAGGTGGCAGTCTGGCCCGCTGCAAGGCTGGTACTCCATCTGGATAGTGGAGTGCGCAATCTCATAGTGATGCTCGAGGAAATGCCGAATACGTTCAAGCAGCGCATCGTGATCGTGGGGCGGAATAACCTGAACGTGCAGCGTCATCAGCGGTTTCTCACCCACCAGCCAGACGTGAACGTGATGGACGTTACGAACCTCAGGAATGGAGCGACTCAGGTTGCGCTTCAGTTCGCCAATATCCAGTGATGTGGGCGCGCCTTCCAGCAGCTCATTGACGCTCTCTTTTAACAGCCGCCAGGCGCTGCGCAATACCAGGCACGATACCAGCACGGAAAGAATCGGGTCGATAGGGGTCCAGCCCGTGCCCATAATGATCAGCGCGGCCACAATCGCACCAACAGAACCCAGCAGATCGCCCAGCACATGAAGCGCCGCGGCCCGTACGTTCAGATTTTTTTCACTGCTGCCGCGGTGCAATATCCAGAACGCCAGAATATTGGCGACCAACCCGGCAATGGCGATAACTATCATTGTCGTCCCGGCTATCGGTTGTGGATGCCGAAAGCGCTGAAAAGCCTCCCAGACGATAAGAATAGTAATGACCACCAGTGCAATCGCATTCACAAAGGCGGCAAGCGTGGTCAGTCTGAGCCAGCCAAAGGTGTGGCGGGTATTGGGAGGGCGACGGGCAAACTGCACGGCCAGCAGAGCAAACAGGAGCGCGGCAGCGTCGGTCAGCATATGCCCGGCATCGGCCAGCAGCGCCAGCGATCCGGATATCAGCCCGCCTGTGACCTCAATAATCATAAAGGTGGCAGTGACGCCAAAAGCCAGCAAAAGCCGTTTGGCATTTTCATCGCCAGTGGAGTGGGAATGGGAGTGGGAGTGCGCCATGGTATCGTTCCTGATTTATTATAATTTTTAGTGTAGCGTTTTTAAGAGCTTAAATAAAAAAGGAGAGCATTCGCTCTCCCTGTTTTACCTTATGGAAGGTTACTGGGTAGTACCGTCCGTTTTGGTATTGGCATCGCTGCCCACTTTGTCATTCGGGTCCGGGCATTTCCCGTCTTTACAGACTGAGTTTTTATGCACCTCGTCGGTAGTCATACCCTCATGGTTCATTGTGCCTGTGTTCGTCCCGCCAGTATTGGTATTGCCCGTGTTGATATTACTGTTATCAACATTGTTTGGCGCGATATTCTGTTTTGCATCCGGCGCAACCTGGCCTGCTTCGGCAGCGGCATTCGCGTCGCCGTTGCTGCCGGATGAGCCTGCATCAGCAGCCAGTACGCTACCGCTTGCCAGGGTAAGGGTTGCCGTCAGGAAAAGCGTAGTCAGTTTCGTCATTTTCATCATGGTGCTCCTGTTCTTATCGTTACGCTGGATAACATTCTCCAACAGTGCATCTTGTTCAGTGGCGAAAGATTCCGGACTCCTGAATTATGTCAGGATGGAATCGCGTATAAATATTTATAAACAGTCGTTACAAGTAAAAAGCTTAGGCCAGATCTCATTTTTCGCTATTTTGTTGCGTATTTTAGGCGAATTCCAGGAATTATCTGCGCGAAGTGTAAAAGCCCGTTTACACTTCGTGGCCGACAAGTTAGATTGAAAGGATTGCTTTCATTACTAAAGATATGGCAGAGCCGGAAAGAAGATGAATTATCAGAACGACGATTTACGCATTAAAGAGATCAATGAGTTATTACCTCCCGTAGCGCTCCTTGAAAAATTCCCCGCCACCGAAAATGCCGCCAACACGGTGTCTCATGCCCGCAAGGCGATCCACAAGATCCTGAAAGGTAGCGACGATCGTCTTCTGGTAGTGATCGGGCCATGCTCCATTCACGATCCTGCTGCGGCCAAAGAGTATGCGTCGCGTCTGCTCGCCCTGCGTGAAGAGCTGAAAGGCGAACTGGAAATCGTGATGCGCGTTTATTTCGAAAAACCGCGTACCACCGTGGGCTGGAAAGGGTTAATCAACGATCCGCATATGGACAACAGTTTCCAGATTAACGACGGCCTGCGCATTGCGCGTAAGCTGCTGCTGGAGATCAACGACAGCGGGCTGCCTGCTGCCGGAGAATTCCTCGATATGATCACCCCGCAGTATCTGGCTGACCTGATGAGCTGGGGCGCTATTGGTGCGCGTACGACTGAATCTCAGGTTCACCGCGAGCTGGCGTCTGGCCTGTCATGCCCGGTGGGTTTCAAAAATGGCACTGATGGCACCATCAAGGTCGCCATTGACGCCATTAATGCGGCGGGCGCGCCGCACTGCTTCCTGTCGGTGACCAAGTGGGGCCACTCGGCTATCGTGAATACCAGCGGTAATGGCGATTGCCATATCATACTGCGCGGCGGTAAAGAGCCTAACTATAGCGCTAAACACGTAGCGGAGGTAAAAGCAGGGCTGGAGAAAGCAGGTCTGGCACCGCAGGTGATGATCGATTTCAGCCATGCCAACTCCAGCAAACAGTTCAAAAAGCAGATGGAAGTCGGCGCAGATGTGTGTCAGCAAATCGCCAGCGGTGAACGCGCAGTGATTGGGGTGATGATTGAGAGCCATCTGGTTGAAGGCAACCAGAACCTGGAGGGCAGCGAGCCGCTGGTCTACGGTAAGAGCGTGACGGATGCCTGCATTGGCTGGGACGATACCGATGCGATCCTGCGTCAGCTGGCGGATGCGGTTAAAGCGCGTCGCGGCTAAGTATGTCGCGGGTAATAAAAAAGCGTGGATTTCTCCACGCTTTTTTTATGTCCGGCAAATATTACTTCGCTTTACCCTGGTTCGCCACGGCTGCCGCTTTTGCAGCGATTTCGTCGGCGTTACCCAGGTAGTAATGTTTAACTGGCTTGAAGTTTTCGTCGAACTCGTACACCAGCGGCACGCCGGTAGGGATGTTCAGCTCGAGGATTTCATCTTCACCCATGTTGTCCAGGTATTTCACCAGCGCACGCAGGGAGTTACCGTGAGCAGCGATAATGACGCGCTCGCCGCTTTTCAGGCGTGGCAGAATGGTTTCGTTCCAGTAAGGCACAACGCGGTCGATGGTCAGCGCCAGGCTTTCGGTCTGCGGCAGTTCAGCCTCAGTCAGCTTCGCGTAACGCGGATCGTGGCCCGGGTAGCGCTCGTCATCTTTGCTCAGCTCTGGAGGCGTAACCGCAAAACCACGACGCCACTGCTTAACCTGCTCGTCACCGTATTTTTCTGCGGTTTCCGCTTTGTTCAGACCTTGCAGCGCACCGTAGTGACGCTCGTTCAGTTTCCAGGATTTCTCAACCGGCAGCCAGGCCTGATCCAGCTCGTCCAGAATGTTCCACAGGGTATGGATGGCACGTTTCAGCACAGAGGTGTAAGCAAAGTCAAAGGTGAAGCCTTCTTCTTTCAGCAGTTTACCTGCCGCTTTTGCTTCGCTCACGCCTTTCTCGGACAGATCAACGTCATACCAACCGGTGAAGCGGTTTTCGTTGTTCCACTGGCTTTCGCCGTGGCGCACCAGGACAAGCTTAGTATTAGCCATTTCTTACTCCTCAAGCATTTTGAATGATAACAATTCTCATTATATTGCCGTGACTGTGCCAGCAGCAACGCTTAACCCTAACCATAGCGAAAATAGTTCGAGAGTGTAAGATGCATGTGAATCCAGGGTTATGATTTTGTCTGCGATCGCCGCTATTTTCAGCAAGGCGGAGATAAAAAAGCCCTCGCGGTGAGGGCCAGGCTTTTTTGCCGGATGGCGCTTCGCTTATCAGGCCTACATTTGTAGGCCCGTGCGCCGCCGGACATTAAGCGCGCGGAATGAAATGATACTCGGTGACGCTTACGTACTCTTCACCCGGACGTAGCACGCAGTCCGGCTGCGGCCATTCAGGATGGTTAGGACTGTCTGGCAGGAACTCGCTCTCCAGCGCCAGGCCTTGCCAGGCGCCGTAGGCGTCATGTTCGCGCGCCGTGGTACCCTCCAGATAGTTACCGGAATAGAACTGTAGGGCGGGGGCGGTGGTGTAGACCGTCATCTGTAACTTCTCATCAGCAGACCAGACCTGTGCGGCAGGTTGAGAAAGATCGCCTTTCGCCTGCAACAGGAACGCGTGGTCGTAGCCTTTCACCTTGCGCTGATCGTCATCACTCAGGAAATCCTGGGCGATGGTTTTCGGCTGACGAAAATCAAAGCTATTACCGCTTACCGGTTTCAGCCCCTGATAAGGGATACCCATCTCATCGACCGGCAGATACTCGTCCGACAGGATCTGGAGTTTGTGGCTGCGGACATCGGTCTGATTACCGTCAAGGTTGAAATAGGCGTGGTTAGTCAGGTTGACCGGGCACGGCTTATCGACGGTCGCGCGGTACTCAATGGCGATGCGATTATCTTCGGTCAGGGTGAAGCGCGCCGTTGCGGTGAGATTGCCCGGGAAACCCTGGTCTCCATCGAGGGAGTCCAGAGAGAACCAGACCTCAGCGTCATTTTGCTGCACAATCTTCCAGCGACGTTTATCAAACCCTTCCGGGCCGCCGTGCAGCTGATTTTCGCCCTGGCTGGCAAGCAGGGAATACGTTACGCCGTCCAGCGTAAACCGGCTTCTGGCGATGCGGTTAGCGTAGCGGCCTATGGATGCGCCCAGAAAAGCGGCCTGCTCGATATACTGCTCCGGCGATGCGCAGCCGAGCAGGGTTTCGCGCACGCTGCCGTCAGGCATCGGTACGCGGGCAGAAAGTAACGTTGCGCCCCAGTCCATCAGCGTAACCACCATCCCGGCGCTGTTGCGCAGGGTTAACAGGCGATACGGCAGACCATCCGGTGCGAGTGTAGGTATTTCGTTTAGCACTGTCCGGCTCCTTGTGATGCTTTACAGACGTAGAAAGTTTCTTTGATGCCCGTTTTGGCTTCGTACTGCTTAGCCACGGCGTCCTGGACGGCAGGGACCAGCTCTTCCGGCACGAGGGCGACGACGCACCCGCCAAATCCGCCGCCGGTCATACGCACGCCGCCTTTGTCGCCAATCGTGGCTTTCACAATTTCAACCAGGGTGTCGATTTGCGGCACGGTGATTTCGAAATCGTCACGCATGGAGGCATGCGATTCGGCCATCAGCTCGCCCATCCGTTTCAGGTCACCTTTCGCCAGCGCGGAGGCGGCTTCTACGGTACGGGCATTTTCGGTCAGTATATGGCGCACGCGCTTCGTGACAACCGGGTCCAGCTCGTGGGCGACCTTGTTAAATTCATCAAGTGAGACATCACGCAGGGCTGGCTGCTGGAAGAAGCGCGCGCCGGTTTCGCACTGTTCGCGACGGGTGTTGTACTCGCTGCCCACCAGGGTGCGTTTGAAGTTGCTGTTGATGATCACCACAGCCGCACCTTTAGGCAGCGGAACCGCTTTGGTCCCGAGGGAGCGACAGTCAATCAGCAAAGCGTGTTCTTTCTTGCCCAGCGCGGAAATCAGCTGATCCATAATGCCGCAGTTGCAGCCCACGAACTGGTTTTCCGCTTCCTGACCGTTCAGGGCGATCTGCGCCCCGTCCAGCGGCAGATGATAAAGCTGCTGGAACACGGTGCCGACCGCCACTTCCAGAGATGCGGAAGAGCTTAATCCCGCCCCCTGCGGCACGTTGCCGCTGATCACCAGATCGGCCCCGCCGAAATTCTTGTTACGCTTTTGCAGGTGCTTCACCACGCCGCGAACATAGTTCGACCACTGCTGGCTGTCGTGGGTCACGATCGGCGCATCGAGGGAAAATTCGTCAATTTCGTTGCCGTAATCCGCGGCGATTACTCGCACATGACGATCGTCGCGTTTCGCACAGCTGATCACCGTCTGGTAGTCGATGGCACACGGCAGGACAAAACCGTCGTTATAGTCGGTGTGCTCGCCGATCAGATTAACGCGGCCTGGCGCCTGGATAACATGGGTGGCAGGGTAGCCAAATTTTTCAGCAAACAGGGATTGTGTTTTATCTTTCAGACTCATTTTTAGACTCCTGATTCGCGGTAATGGACGTCGCTAACGGCACGCAGACGTTCTGCCGCCTGTTCCGCCGTCAGGTCGCGCTGGGTTTCCGCCAGCATTTCATAGCCCACCATGAATTTACGTACCGTTGCTGAGCGCAGCAGCGGCGGGTAGAAGTGTGCATGTAACTGCCAGTGTTGATTCTCTTCGCCGTTAAACGGCGCGCCGTGCCAGCCCATGGAGTAGGGGAAGGAGCACTGAAAGAGGTTGTCGTAGCGGCTGGTCAGTTTTTTCAGCGCCAGCGCCAGGTCGTCACGCTGGGCGTCGCTGAGTTCGGTAATGCGCTGAACATGGGCTTTCGGCAGCAGCAGCGTCTCAAATGGCCACGCCGCCCAGTAAGGGACTACCGCAAGCCAGTGTTCGGTTTCCACCACGGTACGGCTGCCATCCGCCAGCTCACGCTGGGTGTAATCCACCAGCATAGGCGAACCGTTCTGGGTGAAATACGCTTTTTGCAGTCGGTCCTCACGCTCGGCTTCGTTCGGCAGGAAGCTGTTCGCCCAGATCTGACCGTGCGGATGTGGGTTGGAGCAGCCCATCGCCGCGCCTTTATTTTCAAACACCTGCACCCACGGATAGCTCTGGCCCAGCTCCGCGGTTTGCACCTGCCAGGTGCTGACCACCTCTTTCAGGGCATCCACGCTCAGCTCCGGCAACGTTTTGCTGTGATCGGGCGAGAAGCAGATCACGCGGCTGGTGCCGCGGGCGCTTTCGCAGCGCATCAGCGGGTCATGGCTTTCCGGCGCGTCCGGCGTATCGGTCATCAGCGCGGCAAAGTCGTTAGTAAACACGAAGGTGCCTTTGTAGTCCGGGTTTTTATCGCCCGTCACGCGGGTATTGCCCGGGCAGAGGAAACAGTCCGGATCATGCTGCGGCAGCGTCTGTTTGGCAGGCGTCTCTTGCGCCCCCTGCCAGGGGCGCTTGGCGCGATGCGGTGAAACTAAAATCCATTGCCCGCTGAGCGGGTTAAAACGACGATGCGGGTGATCGACGGGATTGAATTGCGTCATGACAAATCCTTAGTCCGGATAGCCCTGCGGATGGCGTGATTGCCAGTGCCAGGTATCCTGTGCCATTTCATCGAGCGTGCGGGTGACACGCCAGTTGAGCTCTTTATCCGCTTTGGTGGCATCGGCCCAGTAAGCCGGGAGGTCGCCATCACGGCGGGGAGCGAAGTGATACTTCACCGGCTTGCCGCAGGCTTTACTGAAAGCATTCACCACATCCAGCACGCTGCTGCCAATCCCGGCGCCGAGGTTGTAAATATGCACGCCCGGTTTGTCCGCCAGTTGCTGCATCGCCGCCACGTGGCCGTCGGCCAGATCCATGACGTGAATGTAATCGCGCACGCCGGTGCCATCTTCGGTGGGATAATCGTTACCAAAAATCGCCAGGGAATCGCGACGCCCTACGGCAACCTGCGCGATATACGGCATCAGGTTGTTAGGAATGCCCTGCGGATCTTCGCCCATATCACCTGAAGGATGCGCGCCGACCGGGTTGAAGTAGCGCAGCAACGCGATGCTCCACTCAGGCTGGGCTTTTTGCAGGTCGGTCAGGATCTGCTCTACCATCAGCTTGCTTTTGCCATACGGGCTTTGCGGCGTACCGGTCGGGAAGCTTTCAACGTAAGGAATTTTTGGCTGATCGCCGTAGACGGTTGCGGAAGAGCTGAAGATAAAGTTTTTAACGTTGGCCGCACGCATGGCGGAGATCAGACGCAGGGTACCGTTGACGTTGTTGTCATAGTACTCAAGCGGTTTTGCCACCGATTCGCCAACCGCTTTCAGGCCCGCGAAGTGGATAACGGTTTCAATCGCGTGATCGTGAAGGATTTCAGTCATCAATGCTTCATTGCGGGTATCGCCTTCCACGAAAGTCGGCTGTTTACCCGAAAGGCGTTCAATGACCGGCAGCACGCTGCGCTTACTGTTGCACAGGTTATCAAGAATGACAACATCGTGGCCGCTTTGCAGCAGTTGCACACAGGTATGACTTCCTATGTAACCGCTACCACCTGTTACCAGAACTCGCATATTTCGCTCCATTAGGCTTATGGTATGAATTAACCATAGCATATCAGAGACGCGAAAAGTGTGACATGGGATAAAATAGTGGTATCGTTTACACTGGTTTTCACACGCGCTTTTTCTCAGACTGAGTGCATTGTAGATCAAAGAGATAGAGATGTATTGTTGCAGGTTGTCTGAAAAGCGGAGGGCAGCGCCCTCCGAGCGTTAATCGATTTTGCTCAGCAGGTAGCGGTATTGCTCGCCGTCAGGCACAAATTCCAGCCGATGGGTGATGCAGGACGGGGCATCTTCAGCATGGTGGGACACAAACAGCAGCTGGGTTTCACCTTCGCTAATCAGGACATCCACAAAGCGGCGGATCAGCTGACGGTTGAGCGGATCCAGCCCCTGCAACGGTTCATCCAGAATCAGCAGCGTAGGGTGCTTGACCAGCGCGCGGACGATCAATGCCAGCCGCTGCTGCCCCCACGACAGGCTGTGGAAGGGTGCATCGGCGACCCGGTTATCCATACCCAGAATATCCAGCCACTGCTGCGCCAGCTTGTGCTGCTTGTCGGATACCGCCTGATAAATACCAATGGAGTCGAAGAAGCCAGAGAGGATCACGTTTCGCACCGTGGTGCTCACCCGGTAGTCCAGATGCAGGCTGCTGCTGACATAGCCGATGTGCTTTTTGATATCCCAGATGGTTTCCCCGCTGCCGCGGCGACGGCCGAACAGGGTGAGATCGTTGCTGTATCCCTGCGGGTGATCCCCGGTGATCAGGCTCAGCAGCGTGGATTTACCCGCCCCGTTGGGGCCGACGATCTGCCAGTGCTCACCAGGATTAACCGTCCAGCTGAGGTGATTAAGAATAGGGCGATCGTCGTAAGCAACCACCCCATCGCGCAGCACAATGCGCGGCTGGTCAGGATCCAGCCCGTGGCGCGCCGAAGGCGCATCCGGCTCCGGCAGGGCAATACCGTCCAGTTTCTCGCTGTGGGCCAGCTGCGCAATCAGCGCCTGCCGAAGCAGTACGGCTTTCTCGCCGGTTTCGGTCAGGCTACAGTCCGCCAGCACGCCTGCATAATGTACGAAATCCGGGATCTCATCAAAGCGGTTCAGGACCAGTACAAGGGTGTATCCCTGCTGGTTAAGCGACGCCAGCAACGCTGCCAGCTGCGCGCGGGACTGTACATCCAGTCCGTCAAACGGTTCATCCAGGATCAAGAGTTCCGGCTCGCTCATCAGCGCCTGACACAGCAGCGTTTTGCGCGTCTCGCCGGTAGAAAGATATTTGAAACGGCGGTTAAGCAGGGCGGTAATGCCAAATTGCTCCGCCAGCTGCTGACAGCGGGCAGGATCTTTTATCTCATCCTGGATAATTTCCGCCGTCGTGCGGCCGGTATCTTCTTCGCCGGGGCTGAGCAAATCGGTATTGTTACGCTGCCACTCATCGCTGACCAGCTTTTGCAGCTGTTCGAAGGAAAGGCGCGTCAGCCGGGTAAAGGTGCACCGACGTTCACCCTTCAGTTGGGTTATTTCGCCAGCCAAAGCGCGGGCCAGCGCGGATTTTCCGCTGCCATTAGAGCCCACAAACGCCCAGCTTTCTCCGGCGCGAAGGGTTAACTCTGGCAGCGATAAGGTACGGGTATCGCTAAGACGAAACGTGCCTTGCGAAATATGCAATGATGACATGTGTTATCCCATTTTTTGCAGCAACAGATGTCAGGGATACTCAGTGTAAGCAGGGTTGTCAATGCGCTTAGCACAATGTGGCGATAATTACCCTGTCTGCATTGAAATATGCGGTCACCACAGCACCTTCGTCTAATTCGGTCGCGTCGTTCACCGGAACGGTGGCGCAGAGCGACTGTCCATCCGGCAGGGTCATCAGCACTTCACACTGTTCTGCGCCGCGCTCGATGTGGCTGATGCGTCCCCGCAGCTGGTTGTCGGCCTCTGCGGCCTGCTCAGGGTTAAGCGTGATGCTGATCCAGGGGGCTTTGAGTAATACCAGCACCTCCTGACCTTCGTTCAGCCCAAGGCGTTGACCACTTTGCGCGGTGATGGCGGCTTTCAGGCGCGTCGTGCCGTCCGCGAGCAGGATCTCAATATGCTCCTGCACCTGCGAATGATCGCGCCCCGTCACCGTACCAAACCACTGGTTACGGGCGCTTGTCTGCAAAGAGAAACGGGAGATGGCGCCCAGCAGGCTGTCCAGCGGCAGGTTGTCGTCATCGCTCAGCACATCAAATGCTTTTTGCTGGATCTGCGCCAGTAAATCGTAGAGCTGGATCAGACGTTGCCCGTAACGCGTCAACACGGCGCCGCCGCCGCCTTTCCCGCCGGTGGCGCGCTCAACCAGCGTGTGTTCACTCAGGGTGTTCATGTCGTTAATCGCATCCCAGGCGCTTTTATAGCTGATGCCGGCGTTTTTTGCTCCCTGGCTAATCGAGCCAGTTTGTTCTATTTGTTTTAACAGGGCGATACGTCGCGGATCGGCGAAAAGCTTCTGCTGAAGTCGTAGGGTGAGGAGAATTTCGGCCTGCATAACAGTGTCCCGGCAAAAAGGCTATTGTGACCCAAATGCCCGGGGGCGGAAAGCGCACCGCACAAAAGGGGATGTTTTTCTTACTTTTCAGGGTAGAATAAGCCGTTCACAAGATCTGGAGAAAACCATGTTAGAGTTGTTGAAAAGTCTGGTATTCGCGGTAATCATGGTGCCAGTAGTGATGGCTATCATCCTCGGTGCCATCTACGGCCTGGGTGAAGTGTTCAACGTCTTTTCGAACATTGGTCATCGTCGTGACCAGCCTAAAAAGCAGCAATGATTTCCTCCAAAACGCCCGGCCAGCCCGGGCGTTTTGCTCTCAAGTTTATTCCTCTCCCGCCGATATCTTTTACAACGTTCCTTGAGTTTACGCATTAATGGGTACGATTTAGCGCTAGGAACGCCTGCGATATATCGTTATATTTGTTTGTATATAACGATACGCACAGGAGCTTCAAATGGCACGTTCATGGGTACGCCTTTTCGCAGGGGCAACGCTGACTCTCTCACTCACCGGCCACGCGCTGGCGGATGAAGGAAAAATCACGGTCTTTGCGGCGGCGTCGCTGACTAACGCGATGCAGGATATTGCTGCGGTATACAAAAAAGAGAAAAACGTCGAGGTGGTCTCGTCGTTTGCCTCCTCGTCCACGCTGGCCCGCCAGATTGAAGCGGGGGCGCCCGCGGATCTGTTCATCTCTGCCGATCAGAAATGGATGGATTACGCGGTGGAGAAAAAATCTGTTGATACGGCTACCCGCGAAACGCTGCTGGGAAATAGCCTTGTGGTGGTTGCACCCGCAAACAGCAAGCAGGGCGACATCGCCATCAACAAACAGACGGACTGGACCCGTCTGCTCAACGGTGGTCGTCTGGCGGTGGGCGATCCGGAGCATGTTCCTGCCGGGATTTATGCGAAAGAAGCGCTGCAAAAACTTGGCGCATGGGAAACCTTATCGCCGAAGCTGGCTCCCGCAGAAGATGTGCGTGGCGCGCTGGCGCTGGTGGAGCGTAACGAAGCGCCACTCGGGATCGTTTACGGCTCCGATGCCGTCGCCAGTAAAGGTGTGAAGGTGGTGGGCACCTTCCCGGAAGACTCGCATAAGAAAGTGGAATATCCTGTTGCGATAGTTGATGGACATAAAAATGCGAGCGTGACGGCCTTCGTTGACTACCTGAAGGGGCCTGAAGCGTCCGCTATCTTTAAACGTTACGGATTTACGACTCACGAATGATATTGACCGAACCTGAATGGCAGGCCGTGCTGCTGAGCCTGAAAGTCTCTTCCCTGGCGGTTGCGCTGAGTTTGCCCTTTGGGGTGTTCTTTGCCTGGTTACTGGTTCGCGTGAAGTTTCCAGGCAAAGCCCTGCTCGACAGTGTTCTCCATCTTCCGCTTGTCTTACCGCCTGTGGTGGTCGGCTATCTGCTGCTGATCTCCATGGGGCGACGCGGTTTTATCGGCGAATGGCTGTACGACTGGTTCGGACTGACCTTTGCTTTCAGCTGGCGCGGCGCGGTTCTGGCCGCGGCAGTAATGTCCTTCCCGCTGATGGTGCGCGCTATCCGCCTGGCGCTGGAAGGGGTGGATATCCGGTTAGAACAGGCCGCCCGCACGCTGGGCGCAGGCCGCTGGCGGGTATTCCTGACCATTACGCTTCCGCTTACGTTACCGGGCATTATCGTCGGTACGGTGTTAGCCTTCGCCCGCTCGTTGGGTGAGTTTGGCGCGACCATTACCTTTGTGTCGAACATTCCCGGCGAGACGCGGACCATCCCGTCGGCCATGTATACCCTGATTCAGACCCCGGGCGGCGAAGGTGCGGCGGCCCGGCTGTGTATTATTTCGATTGTGCTCGCTCTGGTCTCGCTGCTGGTGTCTGAGTGGCTGGCGCGCCTCAGCCGTGAACGGATGGGGAAATCGTGATGCTGGAACTCAACTTTACGCAAACCCTGGGCAGTCACACCCTGACGTTGAACGAAACGCTGCCTGCCAGCGGTATCACCGCCATTTTTGGCGTGTCCGGGGCGGGGAAAACGTCGCTGATTAATGCGATTAGCGGCCTGACGCGTCCCCAGTCTGGCCGTATTGTGCTAAATAACCGCGTCTTGAATGACGCGGAGAAGAAGGTCTGCCTGTCACCGGACAAACGCCGTATCGGCTATGTGTTTCAGGATGCGCGCCTGTTTCCGCACTACAGCGTTCGCGGGAACCTGCGTTACGGCATGGCAAAAAGCATGGCCGGACAGTTCAATAAGCTGGTGGCGCTGCTGGGCATCGAACCGCTGCTGGATCGTCTGCCGTCGTCGCTGTCGGGTGGTGAAAAACAGCGTGTGGCGATTGGCCGCGCCCTGTTAACCGCGCCGGAACTGCTGCTGCTGGATGAGCCGCTGGCCTCGCTGGATATTCCGCGCAAGCGCGAGCTGCTGCCGTATCTGCAACGTCTGGCGCGGGAAATCAATGTGCCAATGCTCTACGTCAGCCATTCGCTGGATGAGATTTTACATCTGGCCGACAAAGTGCTGGTGCTCGAAGCGGGCAGGGTGAAGGCATTCGGCAATCTGGAGGAGGTGTGGGGCAGCAGCGTTATGCATCCATGGCTGCCAAAGGAGCAGCAGAGCAGCATTCTGAAGGTGAGCGTGCTGGAGCACCATCCGCACTACGCGATGACCGCGCTGGCGCTGGGCGATCAGCATTTGTGGGTGAATAAAATCGATACGCCGATTCAGTCCACGTTACGGATCCGCATTCAGGCGTCGGATGTCTCATTGGTCCTGCAACCGCCGCTGCAAACCAGTATCCGCAATATTTTGCGCGCAAAAGTGGCGCAGTGTTTTGATGATAACGGCCAGGTGGAAGTGCAGCTGGAAGTGGGCAGCAGAACGCTGTGGGCGCGCATCAGCCCGTGGGCCAGGGATGAGCTGGGTATCAAGCCTGGCCTGTGGCTTTACGCGCAAATCAAGAGCGTTTCCATAACCGCCTGATCACAGCAGGTGGGTATAGATATACTGCGCGATGCTGTCGGTGGTGTTATCACCAATCACCACGTCAGCGCGCGCTTTCACCGCGTCATCGGCATTACCCATCGCCACGCCCGTTCCGGCCGCTTCCAGCATGCTGATGTCGTTATAGTTATCGCCGAAAGCAATTACGTCCTGCATTGATCCGCCCTGCGATTCAACGAACTGGGTCAGACGCCTTCCTTTGCTGTTGCCTTTGCGGGCGATATCCACCTGATCGTGCCAGGACCATTCACATTCCAGACCCAGCGTATGCTCGACAAGTTTTGCGAAGGTATTCAGTTTGGCGGTGTCTTCATCGGTCAGGGCAAATTTCCAGATTGCTTCGACGTCTTCCGCCGCCTGGCGCAGGGAGGAAACCTGAGTAAACACCGGACGCTGCGCTTCCGGCAGAGACAGAGCCCAGTTGCTGGTGCGGATCACATGGCCGGTAGGGCGTTCATACACCATGGCGTTATCCACATACATCAGGCCGTGAATGGCGTGCTCATCCAGTAAATCAATCAATTGCAGCGCCTGCGTAACGGGAAGCGGATCGGAGGCTAAAACCTTTTTTGCCTGATAATCATACAAATAGGTGCCATTACAACAAATTGCAGGTGTATCTAAGCCCAGTGCCTGATAAAAAGGATGAATGGCTACGTGATGTCGACCCGTTACGATGAGAAGTTGATACCCCGCTTCCTGGGCTCGTTTGAGGGCCTCAAGAGAAGAGGGGAGCAGGGTTTTCTGAGGGGTAAGCAGTGTTCCGTCTAAATCCAGGGCAATCACTCGCGAGGTCATTTTTTCTTCCGGGTTAATGTTGAATTTAAGGTCTGTCGGGATGGTACACCGAGAGCGGAACCCTGCAAAATCCCGGACTACAATTCAGCATTCACCGTTAAAAATAATCAGGAGTATTCATGAAACAAACCGTTTATACCGCCAGTCCTGAAAGTCAGCAGATCCATGTCTGGCGTTTGAATACAGAAGGTTCGCTTACGCTGGTTCAGGTTGTTGATGTGCCAGGCCAGGTGCAGCCGATGGTCGTCAGCCCGGATAAACGTTTTCTTTATGTCGGCGTACGCCCCGAATTCCGCGTACTGGCATACCGCATCTCCCCGGATGACGGCGCGCTGACCTATACCGCAGAAGCCCCGCTGCCGGGCAGCCCGACCCATATTTCCACTGACCATAAAGGCAACTTTATCTTCAGCGGCTCCTACAATGCAGGCTCCGTGAGCGTCACCCGCCTGGAAGACGGTATTCCCGTTGAAACCGTCGACGTGGTAGAAGGGCTCGAAGGTTGCCACTCAGCCAACATTTCGCCGGATAACCGCACGCTGTGGGTGCCAGCGCTTAAGCAGGACCGCATCTGCCTGTTTACCCTGAGCGATGACGGCCATCTGGTCGCGCAGAGCCCGGCGGAAGTCACCACCGTTGAAGGCGCAGGCCCGCGCCACATGGTCTTCCATCCGAATCAGCAGTATGCCTATGTCGTTAACGAGCTGAACAGCTCGGTAGACGTGTGGGAGCTGAACGATCCTAACGGGCAGATCGAGTGCGTACAGACGCTGGACATGATGCCATCTGATTTCTCTGACACACGCTGGGCGGCAGACATTCACATCACGCCGGATGGCCGTCACCTGTATGCCTGTGACCGTACCTCCAGTCTGATCACCGTCTTCAGCGTCTCTGAAGACGGCAGCGTTCTGGCAGTTGAAGGCTTCCAGCCAACTGAAACCCAGCCGCGCGGCTTTAATGTCGACCACAGCGGCAAGTACCTGATTGCGGCGGGGCAGAAATCCCACCACATTGCGCTCTATGAAATCCAGGGCGTGCAGGGTCTACTGGAAGAGAAAGGACGCTATGCGGTCGGACAAGGGCCGATGTGGGTTGTGATTAACGCTTACTGATCCGTAGACGAAAAAAAACCTCGCAAATGCGAGGTTTTTTTATGCGCGGTTAATGCATGTGGCAGGCCGGGTAAGGCGCAGCCGCCACCCGGCAGCAGGCATTTTACTGCTTCGGCTCAGCAACCACTTTGCTACCCAGACCGCGGTTGTTGTATTCCCACATGCGGTTGAAGTTAGCGTCGTTCAGGTTACGCTGCACGTTGTCTTTATCATCCACCGTGCCGGTGTTGCCGGAGAAAGGACGTTTCGAGATCGCCGCATCCGCCCACGGTTTCGCCATGTTAAAGCCTTCGTTAATCACGCTGTCGCGGATCACGACCTGGCCGTTAGTGGCGGAGTCCACGTCCAGAGAGCGACCAAGCTGCGCCACGCCATCGCCAGCAGCAGTAAAGCGGCTATTCACGGCCAGGAAGCCATAGAACAGGTTAGACTGCGTGGCCGGTGCAAAGACGTAACCTTCCTGCTGCGTACGTGAATTCACCACGCGGAAGTCGGTGTTATCAAATACCACCGCGCCGCGACCGGAGACCATATCCACGTCGCCTTCAATGTAGCTGTTGGTGACCAGAGTACGCGTCAGACGGTTGTTCTGAAGGGTATTCTGCACGCCGCTGTTGGTCACGAAGAAGGTGTTCTGGCGGCCCAGGATATTGACGTTGTTAATCTGTACCTTGTCGCCATCGCTACGCAGCGCCACGGCCTGATGATTACCTGCGTCAACGCTGTCGCCCAGGGTGTTCTGAATGGTCAGGTTTTGCAATTGCAGGCCATTGTTTTGTGACCAGAATACCGCCGAACACATCACGCCAATGGTGGCGGCACGCTTGCGCTGGCAGTTATCAAACATATACCACGCCGGTTTACCTGGCATGTATTTACCGGCCGGGTTCACCAGATGGCGCCAGGTGGTGCTGTCGATCTCTGAATCAATCGCCAGGCCAATTTTTACGTCGACCGCTTTTTCGCCCAAGCCGTAAAGTGTAATGCTTCCCGGTGCCGCCGGAACATAAACGGTTCCTTCGTATTCACCCGGCAGGATGGCAATGTACTGACGAGATGCGCTGTGTTTGGTGATTGCGGCATCAACGGCTGCCTGAATAGAGGTGTGTGTAACGCCCTGCGCCCCGGCCGGGCCGACAACGAAGTCTGGCTGTTTCGGCAGGTTAATAGAAGAAGGCGTCCACGGGGCTGCATTGGGATCCATCGCCGAGAAATAGTGCGCACGGGTGAAGTTCTTCGCTTCAGCCGCTGACAGGATCGGACGGGAAGCGGTGCCCGGAGCAACCTGCTCAGAAGGTTGCTGATCCGGTGGTGTTGAACTGCAAGCGGATAAAGTCACGCCAAAGGCGAGTGCCAACGCCAGACGGGAAATCCTGGAAATATTCAAGGTAATGCTCCTGGGTATGCAAGTCTTATCTGGATAGACGAAATAGCCTGCTTTTTTATACTAAGTTGAGCGAAACGGGAAGATAAAAACCGGAAAAGTTGCATTTTTGCCCGCAGGCGACGGGAAAGTCATCACAAATAAATAACATTTTCCCCCAATGCGGTTGACAGCAGGCGGCAGATGAAAATAAATGTCTATACAACCCATGACAAGTGGAAGGCACATGCAGCAGCTTAATCCCGATGATGTTATATGGCGAAATGCGCGACTGGCAACCCTGGCGACAGGCGAGGCGGAACCCTACGGCCTGAGAGAACAACATGCCCTCGTTGTGCGCGGCCAGACGATTCTGGCCATTATTCCTGAATCCGAGATCCCCTCCGGGCATTGTCAGTGTGTCGATCTCGACGGGCGTCTGGTTACTCCCGGCCTGATCGATTGCCACACCCACCTGGTGTTCGGCGGCGATCGTGCAGCGGAATGGGAGCAACGGCTTAACGGCGTGTCATATCAGACCATTAGCGCGCAGGGCGGCGGAATTAACGCCACGGTCACGGCCACCCGCAACAGTTCGCCGGAAACGCTCCTGACGGTGGCGCAGCAGCGACTCCAGCGGCTGATGAATGAAGGCGTAACGACCGTTGAAATCAAATCAGGATACGGTCTGAATGCCGAAGCCGAAGAGAAAATGCTGCTGGTTGCCCGCCAGCTCAGCCTGAATAATCTGGTCGATATCAGCCCGACGCTGCTGGCCGCGCATGCCGTTCCTGCCGAGTACCGACAGGATCCGGATGCCTATCTGGCGCTGGTCTGTGAGCAGATCATGCCCACGCTGTGGCAAAAAGAGTTATTTGAAGCGGTGGACGTGTTTTGTGAAAACGTCGGCTTTACCCCGGCGCAAACCGAGCGCCTGTTCCGGGCCGCCGCCGCGCTCGGGATCCCGGTAAAAGGGCATGTAGAACAACTGTCGAATCTTGGCGGCGCGGCGCTGGTCAGCCAGTATAAAGGGCTGTCGGCCGATCATATTGAGTATCTCGATGATGCAGGTATTCAGGCGATGGCGCAAAGCGGCACGGTGGCGGTATTGCTCCCCGGCGCGTTCTATTTTCTTCAGGAGCGCCAGCGTCCACCGGTGGCGCAGCTCAGAGAGCAGGGTGTGCCGATGGCGGTGGCTACCGACTACAACCCGGGCACCAGTCCGTTTGCCAGCCTGCATCTGGCAATGAACATGGCCTGCGTCCAGTTTGGCCTCACGCCGGAAGAGGCCTGGGCTGGCGTGACGCGGCATGCGGCGCAGGCGCTAGGACGTGCTGCGACGCACGGGCAGTTAAAGCCCGGTTATGTGGCTGATTTCGTCGTCTGGGAGGCGAATCATCCGGTTGAGATGGTTTACGAGCCGGGGCGGAATCCTTTGTATCAACGCGTGTTTCGGGGGCAGGTAGCATGAAACTGTGGCATCCCGTCTCCCCGCAGGTCTGGCAGGGGCGTGACGACAGCGCCGAGTCCAGCACCGCGAAACGTCTCTTCCAGACCATACAGCAGCGCGAACACTTTTCTCCCGTGCCGTCAGGCATTGCCCTGCTGGGCTTTGAATGTGATGAAGGGGTTAAGCGTAACCAGGGCAGGCCCGGTGCTGCACAGGCGCCCGATGTGTTGCGCGGCGCGCTGGCGAATATGGCGAGCCATCAGGGGCATGCGCGCCTCGTGGATATGGGTTCTGTTTATGTTGAAGGCCACGCGCTGGAGGCGGCACAGCAGGCGCTGAGCGAGGCCATAACCGCGTGCCAGCAATCCGGGATGCGTACTCTGGTTTTCGGCGGTGGACATGAAACCGCCTGGGCGCACGGGCGTGGCGTGCTGGACGCCTTTCCGAACGATCGCATTGCGGTGATCAACCTGGATGCGCACCTCGATTTACGCAAGGCTGAACGGGCAACGTCCGGCACGCCGTTCCGCCAGCTGGCGCACTACTGCGCGTCTCAGTCTCGGGTGTTTCACTACGCCTGCCTGGGGGTAAGCCGTGCGGCGAATACTCAGGCGCTGTGGGAGGAAGCTGAGCGGTTGAACGTGACGCTGGTTGAAGATCTCGATTTTCGCCGGGATGCGCTATCCGCGCTGGATAGCGTGCTTACGCAGGCAGACCGGGTTTATCTCACCGTTGACCTCGATGTGCTGCCTGCCGCAGAAATGCCCGCCGTGTCCGCCCCTGCGGCGTTGGGGATCCCGGCGCTGGATCTGTTCCCGGTGATTGAGCGTATCTGCCGAAGCGGTAAACTACAGGCGGCGGATCTGGTGGAATTTAATCCGCACTACGATCGGGACGGTCAGGGGGCGAAGCTTGCCGCCCGACTGGCCTGGCAAATTGCTCACTGGTGGGCATAACAACATTCAAGGAGTCATGATGTTTTCACGCTCGCCCCTGCCGCAGCCGAGTCCTCCCGCGCCTTTTTACGAAAAGGTGAAGCAGGCGATCAGCGAAAAAATCGCCGCCGGCGTCTGGCGCCCGCACGACCGCATTCCGTCCGAGGCCGAGCTGGTGGCGCAGTTTGGCTTTAGCCGAATGACCATCAACCGCGCACTGCGTGAACTGACCGATGAAGGGTTGCTGGTGCGCCTGCAAGGGGTCGGGACATTTGTGGCGGAGCCAAAAGGACAGTCGGCGCTGTTTGAAATCCGCAGCATTGCCGATGAAATTGCCGCCCGCAACCATCAGCACCACTGCGAGGTGCTGGTGCTTGAAGAGACGCAGGCCAGCGCCGAACAGGCCATCGAGCTGAACGTTACCGAGGGCACCCGGATTTTCCATTCGGTGATGGTGCACTATGAGAACGACATTCCGGTCCAGATTGAAGATCGCTGCGTCAACGCGGAGCGGATACCGGACTATCTGAATCAGGATTACACCCAAACCACACCGCATGCGTATCTCTCGCTCGTCGCCCCGCTGACGGAAGGGGAGCATATCGTGGAAGCCGTGCGCGCCACGCCGCAGGAATGCGAGCTGTTGCGTATTAAAGAGCACGATCCCTGCCTGCTGATCCGCCGTCGTACCTGGTCGTCCTCGCAAATTGTGTCGCATGCGAAGCTGCTGTTCCCGGGAAATCGCTACCGGTTGCAGGGCCACTTTATGTCATAAGTTTTATAAACGTGATCGCTAACGCAATATAGCAAAATTGTATCTTTTTTGTTAAATCCGACCTTGTGTGTGCTTGTCTATACAAGTATATCTAAATGCATCATCTGTCCCTTATGAGGAACACACAATGTCGTCAGATAAATACCGCAAGCAGGATGTCCGCGCCGCGCGCGGCACCACGCTCACCGCAAAAAGCTGGCTCACCGAAGCACCGCTGCGCATGTTGATGAACAACCTTGATCCTGAGGTAGCAGAAAATCCCCACGAGCTGGTGGTCTACGGCGGCATTGGCCGCGCCGCACGCAACTGGGCGTGCTATGACGCGATTGTCGAGTCTTTGACGAATCTCGAAAACGACGAAACGCTGCTGGTGCAATCCGGCAAACCGGTTGGCGTATTCAAAACCCATAAAAATGCGCCCCGCGTGCTGATTGCCAACTCCAACCTGGTGCCGCACTGGGCGACGTGGGAACACTTCAACGAGCTGGACGCAAAAGGGCTGGCCATGTACGGCCAGATGACCGCCGGTAGCTGGATCTACATCGGCAGCCAGGGGATTGTGCAGGGCACCTATGAAACCTTCGTGGAAGCGGGCCGTCAGCACTATAACGGCTCACTGAAAGGCCGCTGGGTGCTCACCGCCGGACTGGGCGGCATGGGCGGCGCGCAGCCGCTG
>NZ_QFRV01000232.1:0-1833 GCF_004136805.1 Enterobacter cloacae complex sp. GF14B | reverse complement strand
GCTTTATGGGACATTGTGGATATTATAGACGATTCATTTACATGTAAGCTATAATAGGCCAACCACTTTACAGGCTAATAGTGAATTTCGAATGGACAGAGGAGTGTGAGGAATCCTTCAAGAAACTGAAAGAGGCACTCATTACTGCTCGAGTCTTGAAATCACCAGATTGGGAGAAGATATTCCATGTGCATATAGATGCTTCGGCATATGCAATAGGATGCATCCTAGCTCAGCCAGAAGAAGGAAACATGGATTTTCCAATCTGCTATCCTAGTCGACAGCTCAACAATGCTGAAAGGAATTACACAATAATAGAGCAAGAGGGATTATGAATGATTTATGCTCTAAAGAAATTTTGGCATTATCTTCTAGCCAATAAGTTTGTGTTTTTCACGGATCATCAAGCCTTGCTCTACCTAGTGAATAAACCATGCAATACCGGGAGAATAGTGAGATGGTTCATCATTCTTCTCGAATTTGATTTCACTATGGTTGTAAAAAAAGGCACTACACATCAACTAGCAGATCATTTGTCAAGGATTGTTTCAGGGGAATCACCTAAAGGGGTAGACAATGATCTACTAGATGCCTATTTGTTCTCCATAGAAATGATACCTAGATGGTCGGAAAACATTGTGTCTTTAATGACAATCATGCAAGTGGATTCACAAATACCACTTCCTATCACAATTGATTTAATCGAGCAATCGACTATGTATCAATTACTAGCTAGAAGGTTATACAAAAGAAATCGAGATGGGATATTGCTTTTATGCATTAATCCTGAAGAAAAAGAACAATACCTAAGTCAAGCACATATTACCATAGTAGGACTTCACTTTGCAGAAGACCAAACTATGCAACGAATCTTGAGACTTGGAGTATTTTGGCCAACTATGAGGAGGGATGTTCACTCATTTGTAAAAAAATTTCCTCACTGCTAGAAACAAGCACTCATACCTCATGTGACATTGTTCCAGATATCACACGTTTCTAAGTGGAGTAACTATCTAGTTACTTATCAAGCCGAACATTTCCTGAGGATATGAGTAAACGCCGCCAAAGAGCAATTGAAACTGAAGCAAGAGACTATGCTCTTATTGGGAACCAATTGTATCGGAAAGGTAAAGATCAACATTTGCGTCTTTGTGCAAATGAAGATGAGTATATTCCGATTATAGAACAAGCACATGTTGGATTAGCTGGAGGTCACTTTTCTAGTGAGACCACCGCAAGAGCAATCTTGATGGCAGGCATATGGTGGCCAACACTTTTTGCAGATGCCAAAGAATATGTTCAAAGTGTGATGCTTGTCAATGAGCAAAAATGCCAACCCGTGTAGATAGCCTGCCCTTAAGACCAATGATGGGGGCACCATTTATCATTGAATATGTATCTCCAAAATGGAGCAGTTAAGTTTTCCACCCTAGATGGTGAACCAATTGCTAATTGGATTAGTGGATGTCGTTTGAAGAAGTACAATTTTCCACTAACCAATGAATTGCTAGAAAGAATGCATGCAACTAAGCAAAGAAAGATAAAACAACAACAGGTTATTGATGAAGCCCAAGAGGAAGCTCGGCTTCGAGTACTCAAAAGGAAAGCTGCTCTCAAGAATCAACATATATCAATTCCCATCAACACTCTGGAAATAGATGACTGACAAGGGGAATTACCTAAAGATGCTGTTTCAACAGATGATGACTGGGTAGAAGGAATGGACCTGCGCATCAAAGTACATCTCCATAATCATAGCACCAATGCCTTAGTTGACACAGGAGCTAGAGTAAATGCAGTCATTTATTTCACGTATAAGGAAACAACAAGTCA
>NZ_QFRV01000231.1:0-1835 GCF_004136805.1 Enterobacter cloacae complex sp. GF14B | reverse complement strand
ACTTGATCTACTAAAGACTTATGTTAAAGAAGTAGATCAACGTTTACAATGGAAAAATTACTCACCCCTTGTAGAATATGCGTACAATAATATTGTCCATACTACTACGGGAAAGGCACCTTTTGAGATCATAGAGGGAAGACCTAAAAGTCCCTTGCTACTTAAAGTATATGGAAAGATCTTCGCTGCCGATGAGTATAGCCGTGACCTACAAGAATCTTTTCAAAAGATTAAAGAGGCTATATCCATCTCAACAAAGGCAAAAAGCTACTGCTGACAAGCACAGAAGGGCCTTAATGTTCAAAGAAAATGATTGGGTCTTACTTAAGTTTCCTAAGGCTCGATTAAGGCAAACGACGGGCAAAAATCCTACGGGCCATCAAAAGTATTATGCTAAACTAGCAAAAAGATACTATGGTCCTTTCCAAATCTTGAAGCCCATCAATGAGACGGCTTATCAACTCAAGTTTCCCAACCATTGGCTTATACACAATTCCTTTCATGTAAGCCTACTTAAGCCCTACAAAGGAGAGCCACCAAGTGAACCAATTATTGAAGACCCTCCTGAATTTGAAGACCAAGAAGAGGTGCTACAACCCAAAGCTATCCTTTGGCATGAAGACAAGGTACTACGACATGGTAAGATAATCCAACGGTATCTTATTAAGTTCAAAAATTATCCTTTTGAAGATGCTAGATGGATGCAAGGAATACAGCTTAAGGATAGTATGAACCTTGTCAATGCTTACAATGCTACATTAGAGTAAGCAAATGTACAAATTTCTTTTAAATGACCAATGTTTTTGTCTTATAAGACTAATTCTCTTTTTATTGTGCAAAAATTTAAATAGTATGCATGCTTAGAATCATGTTTGTGATGACGACGTCTCTCAAACACCAAGTAGAATTTGTCACTCTACTTTGGGAGAATGAAATGGACTAAAGAGCAGACATGCTTGCGGCAGCTATGTCTCCCAAGCACCAAATGGATTAGTCATCCATCTTGGAAAGATGTCGTAGGGTAAAAAGGGATCCTCTACCCGCTAAGTAACATTGACTAATGACTAAGGCTTTATCTCTTCTACCTCATAGTCGAGGACGACTATGATTTCAAGAGAGAGGTAATGTCATAAAATCTAATATCTAACCAACCCAAATGATTTTCTCATATTAAATTGATCACTTAATGTGGGAGAATAAACGGGAACAAGGGTTAAGATATAGATATGTGCTTATAGATCTATCTCAACACGGGGCCAATGTAAAGGGGCCCAAAAGGGAGATGGTCTATCAAAGAGCAAGGCTAACCAATGGAGCATAAGACCTTAGGGTTAGCTTCATTGAAGACCTCCAATAAATGTGTGTAAAAGTCCTTTTGACCTTAAGCAAGCTAGGGCTGAGGTGGGAACCCGGCCCAAGCTCGAGGTGCTTGTCCTGCTTGAGGTGCTTGTCATGCTTGAGGTGTTTTTCATGCTTGAGGTGCTTGATTAAGATTCTTGAGGTGCTTGACTGGCTCCATGCTTGAGGTGCTTGACTTGCTGCATGATTAAAGTACTTGAGGTGCCTTGAGAAGCTTGCCTGAGATGCTTGTGGGAACCCCCCCTAGTTCAAGTGCTTTGTCATGCTTGGTGAGTAAGGTGCTTGATCACCTAAAAGTCAAAAGCATTCCTACAAGAGGGGGGGCGAGCCCTTTTCCTAGGGCCTAGAGAGAGAACACCCACTCACACACACACAAGGGAAGCCCATCTTGAAGAGGCAGCAAGGACACATGTCAGGCCCCTACCCATGTTACCTTCATGTGTTTCTTGAAGCCTATTGGCTAGGCTTCAAAGGGG
>NZ_QFRV01000230.1:0-1868 GCF_004136805.1 Enterobacter cloacae complex sp. GF14B | reverse complement strand
ACCACTATGTCATTGGGACAGGGTTCACACGCAGGCAATACATGAGTCGACGAGGTGTTGAATACACCAGGGTTGACAATGAGCATGTATGTGTCGTATATGTGTCGACAGGTGTTGAATACATCAGTGTTGACAGTAAGCATGGACGACATAGATGCAAACGAGGACGTTTGAGATTTCAAGAGGGGGGTATGTCACCAGCGTGTGACTACTATCTATCCTTTTTGTTGATTTCTTTCTTATTATCTATTTATTTTCACTTTTTGGAAACACCCCACGGGAAATCTAACTGCCCTGCATTGCATAGCTAGTGTGGAACTGTCCAGAGGGAGTCCAGGCCTGAGGGCAAGAGAGCACTAAGGTTGGACAAGGACTATGGTTAGCCAAAGTGGAATCCTTTGCTACAGAGGCTACATTTCAGTTCTGGGTGTGGCTGCAGTGTACAAAGAGGGTCGGATGACCTAGAAAGATACAATGGCAGCATCTCCTAAAATTTAGGGAACTGCTATTTTGGGACCTGAAAATGTCTTCGCGTCATTACGTGCAGTTTGACATGGGGATCATTTTGTTACTCTGTGGCCAAGTCAACAGAGGCTGCAGGTGAGATATTTTTAGACCCGAGGGTCTAAAGCGGGAAAATGCACAAATGAGTGACACTTGGCACTCTGAGGCCAGTTTACTACTTATAGAGAAGGCAAAAACGTGATTTATAGTTGGGAGGCTCATTTTGCAAGTCTCTGTCACAGGTTAAGAGCTATGGAGTGCTTGCTTTCCCTCTTATGCACAGTGCGGTGCCAGGAGTGATGCCCTGCACGCTACGCACTGCCCTCTCTCTCCCCTTTGGCAGTATGTTATGCCCCACTAGTGGGCTCTTCATTTGACCAATGTACAGTTGTGTGGGTTCATGCTTTTGTGCTGAGGCAAGAGCCTCCTTGAGCAGGAACAGGGGTAGCTAACTGGTGCTCCAAAGCAGGCACTGGTGAGGGTCATAACCTCACCGTACAGGTGCAAAATCAGCGCTGTGTATGCGTTGTAAATTCACTGTTTTTCAGCCGTACGGACGCCATGACCATTGGGAATCGTGCCCCACTGGCAGAGGACAGTTAGGGGACTGTTTGGGGCTGAAAACAGGGCAAAAACCAGTAAATACAGCGTGCTGAATTTACTGTTTTTGGACAGGAATCAGAGGGTATACGACAGTGCAAGCGAGTTCCAGCAGGGGAATTGGTTTCGCGCAAGTTTTGGGGCTGTTATGCTGCCGAAATTTGGCCAAATCAAGTGGTATCTAGGTGGATACACGTGAAGGATTCCCAGGACCTTACCTTGTAATTTACCCTCCTAAAGAATAAAGAAATACCGAAAGGGGCGCCAATTTTGGGGCCTATAGGTTGTCGGCGTCTGCTCGGAGCATTCTAGCTTCCGAGCCGTGTGTGTGTTGAAGTGTTAATTCCCGTTACAGGTTCCCTTTGCAAAGTGCTCTGTGTGTGTGTCTAAAGTAAAGAATTTCGGGTGAAAGCCAACGCCTACCGCCCTACGGGCCGGTTACACCCCACACATGTGCTTTTTTCACCGCTGAGGTGGCGAGGAAGGCCATTGACAGGATGAGGACAAGGCGAGCATATGATCATGAAGGCTTAGTGGCTGAGCACTTCGTGCATGCCAGAGATCTACTAGCAAAGCTCCTGGCAGTTATGTTTAACCATGCCATGCGTGAGGGCTTGCCTGATACTTGGAGCCTATCTACTATTGTACCTATCTTCAAGTCAAGAGACCCTATGGAGCCTGGGAATTATCGCACTATCATGATCGGACACACATTGGCACGATTGTACACACCATTCTTGAGCAGCAGTTGTGTAGATGGGGAG
>NZ_QFRV01000229.1:0-1872 GCF_004136805.1 Enterobacter cloacae complex sp. GF14B | reverse complement strand
GGCGTGGATCGGCTTCTCGCTGGCCGGGTCCGGCAAGCCGAATGCCCTGGGGACCCTGGTCGGGGCGGTGATTCTCGGCGTGCTGTCGAACGGGCTGGTGATGCTCTCCGTGCCGTATTACGCCATGGACATTATAAAAGGGCTGGTGCTCGCGGTAGCGCTGGCGATTACCTACATACAAAAACGCTGACAACACAACGGGATAAAAAATGAAAAAGATTGCACTCTCTTTGGTGGCATTAGGGTTATTCACCGCTCTGCCTGGCTTCGCGGCCACGCCCGCACCGCTCCCGGCGGCCATTGCCAACCATGACGGCCCCATTCGCATTGCGGTGATCCGCAACCTCGGCTCAGACGACAACACCACGCAGTTTGTTGCCGGGGCCATTCAGGAAGGGAAAAAGCTCGGCTTTAAGGTCAGCACCTTTTTGAGCAACGGGGATGACGCTAAATTCCAGGACTTCGTGAACCAGGCCATCAGCCAGAAATATGACGGGATTATCCTGTCTCAGGGCCGCGATCCGTACTCCACCGCGCTGGTAAAAAAGGCGGTGGATGCCGGGATCAAGGTCGCCGTATTTGATACCGCCGTCAACGGCGAGATTCCGGGCGTGACCGTTACCCAACAGGACGATGCCTCTCTGACCAATCTCTCCTTCGGCAAGCTGGCGAAAGATTTCAACGGCAAGGCCAATATCGTCAAGCTGTGGGTAGCGGGCTTCCCGCCGATGGAGCGTCGTCAGGCGGCGTATAAAGAGTTGCAAAAGCAGTACCCGGAGATTAAAGAGCTGGAGTCCATCGGCGCGGTCTCCTCTGACGTGCAGGGCGACACCGCCAACAAGGTGGGCGCGATCCTGGCGAAATACCCGAAAGGCAAAATCGACGCCATCTGGGGGACCTGGGATGCCTTCAGCCAGGGCGCGTATAAGGCGCTGAAAGAGAACGGCCGCACCGAGATCAAACTCTACAGCATCGACATCTCCAACCAGGATTTACAGCTGATGCGCGAGCCGGGTAGCCCGTGGAAGGTGAGCGTGGCGGTAGATCCGAAGCTGATTGGCGCGACCAACGTACGCCTGATCGCCAACAAGATTGCCGGTGAAGCCACGCCTGCCACCTACGACTTCAAAGCCGCTGCGATCCCGCAGGCGCTGCTGACCGCGCAGCCGGGGGCGGTGAACGTGGCGTCGTTGGGCAAAATCATTCCGGGCTGGGGCCAGACGGAAGATTTTATCGCGCCGTGGTTTGCGACGCTGGAAGCGAAAAATAAATGAGCATGCTTCCTACGCCAGAATACAGCCGCAATATGCGGCTGATTGGCCATAGCGACCAGGGCGGTCGCCCGGACGGCGTGCAGCTGATGGTGCACCGCGGCTTTGCGTATATCGGCCATATGGTGTCGCAGGGCTTTTCGATTGTCGACGTGCGCGATCCAAAAAATCCGAAACCCGCGGGCTATGTCCCCGCGCCGCCGGGCACCTGGAACGTGCACCTCCAGGCGCATGACGACCTGCTGCTGGTGATCAACGCCCGGGATCTGTTTGCCGATGCCCGCTTCGCCGACGAGAAGGTCTACTACACCCGTCAGGTAGGAGAGACCGTCAGCGACGTTCAGGACAGGGGCTGGAGCGCCGGGCTTCGCGTTTTTGATATCTCCACGCCGGACAGGCCGCGCGAAATCGGCTTTCTGTCGCTGAGCGGCATCGGCATTCACCGCATCTGGTACGTCGGTGGCCGCTGGGCATACGTGTCGGCGCTGATCGACGGTTTTACCGACTACATTTTCCTGACCATTGACCTGGCGGACCCGCGCAAGCCCGAGGTGGCGGGGCGCTGGTGGCTGCCGGGGATGAACCAGGCCGCAGGCGAACA
>NZ_QFRV01000228.1:0-1888 GCF_004136805.1 Enterobacter cloacae complex sp. GF14B | reverse complement strand
TGTGAGCATAGCAAGGTGTTTTATAGCCTAAGGCAAGCCTCCAGGTCAATTTTGGTCCAAATTGAGTTGGTTAGACTGATCAAGATCAGCAACAGGCTGTCGAAATAGATTTCTGACTCTTTAACCAGCTAATAGGTGTCCAAATCAAAAAGTAAAAACAGCTGTGGGCTCAGCACATCAAGGGGAATCCATAGTGCAAAAATCCAGGCAAAACAAAGCAGGAGACATCCTACACGTAGGATGTCTATTGGGGCCTACTGAAGAGAAAATTTGACTGAGCTTGACAGTGAGATTCCATTTGGCTTAAGGGTTCCAGAACTTCTTTCAGAAGTGAATTTGGACCTTGTTTGTCCTTTTGACGGAGCAAAGACTGAATTAAGACTTTTTCACGTAAATTGACCAACATCCGAGGGAAGTACAGTTCCAGATTAGCAGATCTAATCAAGAACATCAGAAGTGTATAAATATAGTAGTGGTTGAAGTTAACTCTCTAGTTATACCAATCATTACTAAGACCACCTCTAGCGGTTAAATGCTTTGATTCGATTGCCAAAATTAAACGCTTGTGTACATGTATATTCAGCGGCAAAGCAAGAAGTTGTGCAGAAACTGATCCTTTGCCAGGTGAGTGGTTGGATTTGTGCTAAGTTGCATTGCTAAGTTTGATGAATTTAAGATCAGGAAGACACATTTTTGGAGACCAAAATGTGGTAGGGGACCAAGGTAGCTTAGTGTCCACCAAGGAGAGTGTAACTCGGGCAAGGCTAGATCCGCTACCACCGATTATTGAGGAAGGTAGTGATACTGACACTTCCTCAGACAAATATTTCTTCATGATGGGTAGTCAACAGCCAAGAGGTTTCACCTATGATGGACCAATGCCAGGAGGAAGCACCTCCCAAAATCCTTTGAATGATTCCAAGCTCACTGTGATCTTCTTAGAGGGAACAAACTCGAGGGGAGCCCTAGTCTATTCTGACTATCGAGGACGCAAGTGTATCTGTATTGAAGAAAGGCCGGCTCAAAGACTGGAGATAATTCGAGTCTATGATGATGGAGATAGATTTCGAGACAAAAAGGGGAACCACTATCTGATAGTTAGTAACCCTGAAGATTACAACAGATATGGAGATAACGTGGCGAAAGGGAAAATGGTTTCAGAAACTCAAGAACCGCCACCAAACATTGATCGGCCCGGAGCTATTTTTATGTATGATAAGAAAACAACCAGGGTTTCAACTTATAATCAGAACGTGGGAATCTACAAGCATGAGAGCGAGGGAATAGTCTCTTACTTTCGTTGCAAAGAACCCTACCCAAACGAATTAAGCAAAGACAAGGTTCTTTACTTATTCTCTTATGAAAATGCTATGGGGAAGGATATTGTTTTTGTTGATAGGTACGGGCGAGAATACAAGCATATTCACCCAGAGGAGGTAGAAAAGGCAACACTTCCAGAGAAGTCAACATATGCCCCCGAAGAAGTGCCAAGGGTCACATACACCCCTAGCAAGTCGACAAATCCATTTTCAGAAGAGTATGACGCGACCTCACATTCTAACCGACAACAGACGTTCAACTACCAGAACCAACAAGCAACCCAACCATCATTGCAGGCATGGCTTCGACAAAGTGCAACATTAGAACAAGACCGAAATAGAGGTGGTGATCCAACCGCACGAGGGCTAAGAGAATTACAAGAACCACCACTCTATTCACAGTATCAAGGCGAGAGTAAGCCAAAAACTCAAGAGTCGGTAGAGCCCGGAAGACAACCCACTGAACGAGTTCGAAGAGATGAACCACCTCTTGCAAGAACCATCAGAAATTATGGCTTAGCAGCACCTCTGGGAGAGGAACCCTCCCACTACCAAAGGCCAGAGGAGGT
>NZ_QFRV01000227.1:0-1893 GCF_004136805.1 Enterobacter cloacae complex sp. GF14B | reverse complement strand
GTTGAACACGCAGGCGTGCGCCACGGCCTGGGCCACATCCGGCAGCGCAAGCATGGCCCGGTCGATTTCACCCAGCTCGATGCGCTGGCCGCGAATTTTCAGCTGGTCGTCGCTGCGGCCCAGATATTCCACCGCGCCGTTATCCAGCCAGCGGGCAACGTCACCGGTGCGGTACATCCGCTCGCCCGGCGCGAACGGGTCGGCGATAAAGCGGCTGGCGGTAAGGTCGGGGCGTCCCAGATACCCCTGCGCCAGCTGGATGCCGGTGAGATACAGATCCCCCGCCACGCCGAACGGTACCGGGCGCATCATCGCATCCAGAATGCGCAGCCCCGTATTCCATACCGGGAAACCGATCGGCACGCTGTTGCCCTCCACCGCCGCCAGCTCGGGGCCGTACGCCGGATACCAGCTGACGTCCACCGCCGCTTCGGTCGGGCCATAGAGGTTGTGCAGCGGCGCATGGGTGAGCTGTTCCCACTCGCGACACAGCGCAGTCGGCAACGCCTCGCCGCTACAGAACACCTGCTTCAGCGTCCTGCAACAGTGGGCGTTTTCCGGCGTCAGCGAGGCGACGAACGCCGCCAGCATCGACGGCACGAAGTGGGTGGTGGTTACGCCATATTCTGCGAAGAAGCTCTGCATCGCCTGCGGATCGCGGTGCGCGTCCGGCTCGGCCATCACCAGCTTTGCCCCGGCGATAAACGGCCACCAGAACTCCCACACCGACACGTCAAAGCTGCACGGCGTTTTCTGCGCCACCACGTCATGCGCCGTCAGTGGATAATGATCCTGCATCCACTTCAGGCGGTTAACGATGGCGGTATGGCCGACCATCACCCCTTTTGGACGCCCTGTCGAACCGGAGGTAAAGATGATGTACGCGGTTTGCTCCGGCTTCGCCAGGCGCAGAGGTTCAGCATCGGTGGCCGGTAATAGTGTGTTGTAACTAAAGGTGGCGATCGGCAGATCGCTAAAGCGCGGAAGCTGCTCGTCGGTGGTAATGAGCAGGGACGGCTTCGCGTCCTCGAGCATCATCCGCAGGCGATCGTCCGGGTAGCCGGTGTCGAGCGGCAGCCACGCGGCGCCCGCCTCCACAATGCCGTGCAAGGCTAACGTCAGGAACACCGAGCGCGGCAGGGCCACCGCCACGCTGTCGCCCGGCTTCACGCCGCGCGCGCGCAGCAGGTTTGCCAGCGCGACCACCTGCTCGCGCATCTGGCGGTAGTTCAGTTCAGTATGGGCATCCGCCAGCGCGGGGGCGTCCGGCGTTTTGCTCGCCTGCTCCGCGACCAGATCCGCCAGCGTGGTGGACGGCAGCGCCAGCCCGGTATCGTTAATGCGCGCCAGCCGGGCATACTCCTGCTCTGATACGGTTTCCACGTCGCCACAGCGCAGGTCCGGGTTGGCGGCAAACTGCGTCAGCATTGCGTTCAGCCGCGCCGCGTGACCCTTTAGCGTCGCCTCGTCGTAACGCTGCCCGTTGGAGAGGATCTCAATGCTCAGTCCGCCCTGCTCGTCCGGGAACAGCGCAAGCTCCAGATCGTTCACCGGGCCGGTCGCCAGCGTGTGGGTAATGGCCTCCACGCCGTCGATATCCAGCTGATAATCGAACACCTTGACGTTCAGCACCGGACCAAACAGGGCTTCATCGCCTGCGGCACGTCCGCTGTCGCGCACGATCTGTTCGGCGTCGTAACGCTGATGGCGACGCATCTTTTTCAGCTGGTTCGCCAGGCGCAGCGCCAGTTCCGGCAGGCTCTCGTGCGGGCGAATATTCACCGCCAGCGGCAGGACGTTGAGCACCGGTCCGGTCGCGGTCAGCGCGGCGGAGCCCATGCGGCGCATAAAGATAAACCCGGCGGCGTAGTCCAGCCGTCCGGTCAGGCGGCC
>NZ_QFRV01000226.1:0-1910 GCF_004136805.1 Enterobacter cloacae complex sp. GF14B | reverse complement strand
AATGTCACCGTGACGGCCACCGTCACTGACGTGGCGGGCAACAGCAGCAGCGCGGATCGCGTTGGGCTGGTGGATGCCACCGTGCCGCAGGTGACCATCAACGATTTCGTCACCGACACCAACACCGTTAACCAGCTGGCCCATGCTCAGGCGCAGATCCTGAGCGGCTCCGTCACCGGCGCGGCGGCGGGCGATTTGGTCACCATCACCATCAATAACGTAGACTACACCACCGTGGTGGATGCGGCAGGAAACTGGAGTCTCGGCCTGCCTGCGTCCGTCATTCAGGGGCTGACGGACGGCACCTGGACCATTAACGTCTCCGTGACCGATCGGTCCGGTAACACCGGCAGCAGTTCAGTGGATGTGGTGGTCAATACTGTGACGCCCGTTATCGGTATTAACACGCTGGCAGCGGATGACGTGATCAATGCGGCAGAGAAGGGCGAAGATCTGCTGCTTTCCGGTACCAGCAACCAGCCGGAAGGAACCACCATCACTGTTAATCTGAACGGTATCAACTACACCGCCACCACCGACGCCAGCGGCAACTGGAGCGTTACCGTACCCGCCTCTGCGGTGAGCGCGCTGGGTGAAGCCAATTACACCGTAACGGCGAGCGTCACCGATAATGTGGGCAATAGCGCCGCTGCCACGCACGATGTGCTGGTGGACAGCTCGCTGCCGGTTGTTACCCTCAACAACTTCGCGGGCGACAATATCGTCAACGCGGCGGAAGTGACCGCAGGGCAAACCCTGACCGGAAAGGTTTCTAACGCGGCATCGGGCGATACCGTCACGATTATCCTCGGCGGGCAGACATACACGGCTACAGTACAGGACGATCTCACCTGGAGCCTGCCGTTAACCCAGAGTCAGTTAACCGCGCTCGGCAACGGCGACCTGACCGTCTCGGCCAGCGTGACGAACGCGCACGGTAATACCGGATCGTCTTCCCTGGATGTCACCATTGACGCCCAGCTGCCCGGCCTGCGCATTGATACCGTCGCCGGTGACGACGTCATTAACGTTATTGAACACGCGCAGAACCTGGTTATCTCCGGCACCAGCACCGACCTGGCGGCGGGTAGCACCGTCACCGTGACCATCAACGGCAAGAGTTATTCCGCATCGGTACAGGCGGACGGCACCTGGCAGGCTGCGGTTCCGGCCGCAGACGTCTCCCGGTGGGCGGACGGGTCGCTCACCATCAGCGCCAGCGCGCAGGATACCTCCGGCAACCCGGTGAACATCGGCACCGTGGTGGATGTCGATCTCGCCCCGGTGGCGATAAGCATTAACAGCGTGACGGACGACAACGTGCTGAACGCGGCAGAAAAAGGCCAGGATCTGGTGCTGTCCGGCTCCTCCTCGAACGTTGAAGCGGGCCAGACCGTTACCATTATCTTTGCGGGTAAAACCTGGACCACGATGGTCGATGCCAACGGCGACTGGACCTGCACCGTACCGGCTGCCGATCTGAGCGGCCTGAAGGACGGCGACGCCAGCGTACAGGTCAGCGTAACCAACGTGAACGGCAACGCGGCCTCTTCTTCGCAGGCATTCAGCGTCGATACCGCCGCGCCAGCGGTCACCATCAACACCATCAGCGGCGACAACATGCTGAATGCGGCAGAGGCGGCGCAGGATCTGACCCTGAGCGGGACGTCTACTGCCGAAGCAGGCCAGACGGTCACCGTGGCCTTCAACGGCAATCAGTACACCGCCCAGGTGCAGGCAAACGGCAGCTGGACGCTGGACGTACCGGCGGCGGATATGGCAGGCATCGCCGACGGCAGCGCGGCGGTCACGGTGACTGTGTCCGATAAAGCGGGCAACCCGGCCAGTGCAGGGGCGTCCGTGCTGGTCGACACTACCGTGCCGCAGATTACCTTCGACATTGTGGCGGG
>NZ_QFRV01000225.1:0-1915 GCF_004136805.1 Enterobacter cloacae complex sp. GF14B | reverse complement strand
CCGCGCCCGGCGCATGGACGGAATGGCGATTGTCGATGCCGCACGGGAGGGAGCATCGCGCCGCTTCCGCGCGGTAATGATGACCGCCGTGTCGTTCATTATCGGCGTCCTGCCGATGATGCTGGCGACCGGGGCGGGCGCCCAGAGCCGCCGCATCATCGGCACTACGGTCTTCAGCGGCATGCTGGTGGCGACCGTAGTGGGGATAGTGTTCATCCCGGCGCTGTTCGTGCTGTTCCAGCGCCTGCGCGAGTGGGGCCACGGCCTTACGGACTCGTCGCCCACAGCTCACAGTGCTTCTGCACCAGAGAAATCAGCGAGCCGCCATCGGCGATAAAGTCCCGCATGCGCTGCGCCTCGCTCTTGCCCTGCTTTAACAGCAGGGCAATTTCCTTGATTGCGCTTGTCGCGCCGAGCTTCTCGGCGGACGGCGCAACCTGCTCCAGCAGCCAGGCGATATCTTCCGCCACGGTTTTGTGCTCGCCGGTATGCACGTCTGTCAGAATGCCTTCCAGCCCGTAGCGACAGGCCTGAAAACGGTTAAAGCGATACAGCAGAAAATCCCGTTCCTGATGCTTATACGGCCGCGCGGTCAACAGCCAGTGCGACGTCGCCTGAATAAGCCCGGCGATGTTAATCGCGTGGCCGAGCGTCAGCGGCGTATCCATTACCCGCACCTCCACGGTGCCAAAATGCGGGCTGGGGCGGATGTCCCAGTGCAGATCCTTAATGCTGTCGATCATGCTGGTGGAACTCAGGCGGCGGAACAGCCCCTCGAACTCCTGCCAGCTGTTGACCCACGGCATCTGTCCGTTATCCGGGAAGCCCGAGAAGATGTTGAGACGCGATGAGGCGAACTTCGTGTCCGTGCCCTGCATATACGGTGATGCGGCGGCCAGGGCGATAAAGTGCGGCACAAAGCGCGACAGGCCGTGCAGTAGATAAATTGCGTCGTCCCCGGTCCGACAGCCGACGTGTACGTGCTGGCCGAACACCGTCGCCTGCAAAATCAGATAGCCAAAGCGCTCCAGCGTGACGTTATAGCGCTCGTCGTCACACACCTCCTGACGCTGCCACTTCTGGAACGGGTGCGTTCCGCCGCCGCAGATCTGGATGTGATGCTCCGCCGCCGCGCGCAGGATGCTCTGCTGCATCACCGAGAACTGCGCCGCTGCCTGGTCGATGGTCTGGCACACGCCGGTGGCGATTTCGAGCATGCTTTCGGTAATGTCGTGTTTGACTTCGCCCCCTTTGATGTCGTCTTTGACGGCGGCGATGAGGGCAGAGGAGTCCTGGCTCAGATCGTAACCCGGCGGGTTAACCACCTGGAGTTCGAGCTCAATGCCGAGGGTATAAGGTTCAGAGGATTTGAAGTCGGGTAAAGGCATGGCGCACTCCGTTGTCTGTTATGAATTGAGTATAGACAATGGGCGTGGCGCGCTCTTTTCAGGGTGGTATAACTGATTGCAGGCTTAGCAAAAGGGGAGTGACCCATGTCTGACTATCCAACCATTGCGCTGACAGGACCCGGTGCGATTGGGACCACCATCGCCGCGGTGCTGCATGAAGCGGGCCGCACGCCGCTGCTGTGTGGTCGCACCGCGCATCCGGAACTGCGCCTGCGTCATGATGAGGGTGAAACTGTGGTGCCCGGTCCGGTACTCACCGATCCCAGCGTCATTACGCGCCCCGTTGACCTCGTTTTTTTGGCGGTCAAAACGACACAAAATGCCGACAGCGCCGGGTGGCTGCGTGCCCTGTGCGATGAAAACACCGTGGTCTGCGCGCTGCAAAACGGCGTGGAGCAGAAAGCCCAGCTTGCGCCTTTGGTTAATGGCGCAACGGTACTGCCCTCGGTGGTCTGGTTCCCTGCCCAGCGCGAGCCGGATGCCTCCGTCTGGCTGCGCGCCAAACC
>NZ_QFRV01000224.1:0-1924 GCF_004136805.1 Enterobacter cloacae complex sp. GF14B | reverse complement strand
GTGACCATCCACACCGTGGCAGGCGACGACGTGATTAACGTGGCTGAACACAATCAGGCGCAGATTATCAGCGGCTCCGCCACCGGCGCGGCGGCGGGCGATAAGGTCACCGTCACGATCGGCGGCCAGACTTATACCACCGTGCTGGACGCGGCGGGTAACTGGAGCGTGGGTGTCCCGGCAAATGTGATTTCAGGCCTCAGCGACGGAACCGTGACCGTCTCTGTGTCAGTCACCGACGCGGCGGGCAACACCGGCAGCGGCACGCATAATGTGACCGTCGATACCGGTCTGCCATCGGTCAGCTTCAACGCCATCAGCGATGATAATGTGCTGAACGCGGTAGAGAAGGGTCAGGATCTGCGCGTCAGCGGCACCAGCGCCAACCTGGGAGAAGGCACCGTGGTGGCCGTGACCCTCAACGGCAAAAACTACACGGCCACGACGGCGGCAGACGGCACCTGGAGCCTGACCATTCCGGCAGCGGATCTGACCGGTCTCGGTCAGGCCAGTTACACCCTGAACGCGACGGCCACCAACGGCGTGGGCAACAGCGTGAGCAACACCGCGAACCTGCTGGTAGATACCGCGCTGCCAACCGTCACCATCAACACCATTGCGGGCGATAACGTCATCAACGCGGCGGAAGTGGCCGCGGGTCAGACCCTCAGCGGCAAGGTAGCGAACGCGGAGGCGGGCAATACCGTCACCGTGACCATTGGCGGCAACACGTACACCGCGACAGTGCAGAGCGATCTGACCTGGTCCGTGAACGTGCCGGAATCCGTCCTGACGGCGCTGGGCAACGGCGACCTGACGGTGTCTGCGACTGTGACCAACGGCCACGGCAACACGGGAACGGGCGAGCGCGATGTCACCATCGACGCCAGCCTGCCGGGGCTGCGCGTGAATACTGTGGCGGGCGATGACGTGATCAACAGCATTGAGCATGGTCAAAACCTGATCGTCTCCGGCACCAGTGACGGGCTGGCGGCAGGCACAACGCTCACCGTGACCGTGAATGGCAAGACCTATGCCGCGTCGGTACTGGCAGACGGCTCCTGGACCGCGGCGATCCCGGCGGCAGACGTGGGCGCTCTGGCCGCAGGCACGATGACCGTCACCGTAGCGGGCCAGAGCACGGCGGGCAACCCGGTCTCCATCAGCCACGACGTGACCGTCGATCTGGCGGCGGTTGCCATCAGCATCAATGCGCTTGCCACCGACGACGTGATTAACGCGGCGGAGAAGGGCGCGGATCTGGTGCTGTCCGGTGTGACCACCAACGTGGAAGCCGGGCAGACCGTGACCATTAGTCTGAACGGCAGGATCTACACCACCACCGTGGACGACAGCGGCAACTGGACTTACACCGTGCCGTCAGCGGATCTGGCTGGCCTGAAGGATGGTGACGCCAGCGTACAGGTGAGCGTCACCAATGTGAACGGCAACAGCGCCTCGGCGGGCCGTGAGTACAGCGTGGATGCTACCGCGCCGTCCGTGACCATCAACACCATTGCCACCGACGATATCCTCAACGCCTCAGAAGCGCAGTCCGACCTGGCAATCTCCGGCACCAGCACCGCCGAAGCGGGCCAGACGGTGACCGTATCGCTGAACGGCAAAGATTACACCACAACCGTCAGCGCGAACGGCAGCTGGACGCTGAACGTTCCGGCGGCGGATCTGGCAGGATTAAGCGACGGCAGCGTCACCGTGACCGCGAGCGTGAGCGACAAGGCGGGTAACCCGGCGTCGGCGGACCACAACCTTACGGTGGACGTCACCGTTCCGGCAGTGACCATCCACACCGTGGCAGGCGACGACGTGATTAACGTGGCTGAACACAATCAGGCGCAGATTATCAGCGGCTCCGCCACCGGCGCGGCGGCGGGCGATAAGGTCACCGTCACGATCGGCGGCC
>NZ_QFRV01000223.1:0-1938 GCF_004136805.1 Enterobacter cloacae complex sp. GF14B | reverse complement strand
CTCAACTTCCGGCTGATCCTCATTTGGCATATCTTCTGGCACATTACCCACGAAGGGTCTTAAAAGACTCACGCGAAACGCATTATGAATCTTCCACGCATCAGGCAATTTCAGCGTGTAAGCCACATCGTTGATCTTGTCAAGCACTTGAAAAGGCCCATAGTAATGCATGCTGAGCTTAGGAAACAACTGTTCCTTGCCCTTCATTTTCTTTAACCTTGCCTTTTCGAACCTTAACAGAACCCAATCACCTGGTGATAACAGCAATTCCCGACGGTGACGATCAGCAACCTTTTTCTGCTTTGCTTGAGTCTTCTCCAAGGCAACTTTAATTTTCTTGTACATTTCATCCATGTTCTCAACATATCGATCTGCCTCAAAGATCTTGTCCTTTGTGTGCAAAATGGGAGGAACCTTTTTACCGCCTTCAACAATCTCAAAAGGTGCTTTGCCAGTAGACGAATGCACCGCATTATTGTACGCATACTCAAGCATAGGCAAATACTGTTCCCACTTACCTTATTATTTGACACATAGCATTTCAGCAGATCTAAGACAGTAGAATTAGCCTCTTCTGACTGTCCATCAGTTTGTGGATGAAACGAAGACGAGAACTTGAGCGTAGTGCCCATGTTCTCAAACAATCCTCTCCATAACAAACTGGTCATGCGAGGATCACGATCACTGATAATCGATTGTGGCATACCATGGTACTTAAACACATTGTACATGAACAAGCGTGCCATCTGATCAGATTTTATCTTCTTCCTGACAGGGATAAAATGGGCCTGCTTGCTGAACCTACAGATAATGGTCCATATACCATCATTCCCTGTTGGCGTCCTTGGAAGATCAAAGATAAAGTCCATAGCAATGCTTTCCCATGGCTTATCCGGAATCGGCAGTGGTTGTAACAACCCTGGTGCCTTTTGCCTGTCAAACTTGACCTTTTGGCAAACTATGCATGCTCGCACAAAGGCATCCACATCTCTCCTCAAGGTAGGCCAATAGAAGAATGTCTCTACCGCTTTAACTGTTGCATCAATGCCACGATGCCCTGCATACGGTGGGACATGACTCTCTTCCATGACCTTATGTCGCAATGGCCTAGTGACACAAAGTCTGCCATGCATCATCATAAAACCATCTCTGAGGAGGTAGTGCTCATGGCGTTGTCCTTCCTGTAACTGTTCGAAGATCCTTGCAAAATCTTCATCACTCGCATACTGTTCCTTCATGTCATCAAGCTCATGATGATAAGGAATTGACACAGCTGAAATTTGTGGCTTTCTTGATAACGCATCAGCCACAACATTCTTCTTGCCTTCCACATGCACAATCTGGAAATGGAACATGGACAGAATGTTTGCCCATCGCATATGCTTCTCAGATAACTTTGTTTGTGTCAAGAAGTATCGCAAGGTCTGATGGTCCGTTTGGACAACGAAATCTGCACCTAGCAGGTAGTGTTTCCAACTTAAGAGCGCATGAATCACAGCCAGTAACTCTTTCTCATAGACCTGCATGGTCATCTCTGGCCCTTGCAAAATTCGGCTTTCATAGGCTACAACCCGTCCATCTTGCATTAGCACTGCTCCGATGCTACTGCCACACGCGTCACACTGGACCACAAATGACTTCCTGAGATCTGGCAAAACAATAACTGGATCTGAAGTCAACTTTTCCTTTAAGAGACTAAAAGCTGAAATCTCTTTTTGGGTCCATTTGAAAGTGACCTCTTTCTTTTGCAATGCGTGAAGAGGCGATGCTATCTCTGCAAAATTTCTGATAAACCTTCTATAGTAGGAACACAATCCCAAGAAGCTTCTGACATCGTGCACAGTCTTCAAGTCTGGCCATGTCTTGATAGCTTCGACCTTTGCGGGATCCATTCTAACACCATCCTTTGAGACTATGTGGCCCAGAAAGTGGATCTCT
>NZ_QFRV01000021.1:0-62096 GCF_004136805.1 Enterobacter cloacae complex sp. GF14B | reverse complement strand
CTCATCAAGGCGCGGGAATAAAATCCCATTCAGACGCCGGATAGATTCAAGCAAGCCAACTTGTCGTCAAAATCGGTGTTGCAAAAACGGGAGTGACCATAGATTCCGTTTTCTGAGACGACCCCTGATCGGGCTGAATGAGCAGGAATTTCCTGGCGGCAAACCCGATGATGTTTACAGCGTTCGCACATCGATGAACACCCCTCCGGCCGAAGAGGAAATCGAGGAGGAACGTCGGCTGTTTTATGTCGGTATCACTCGCACAAAACAGCAGCTAAATCTGGTGGTCCCTCTTGATGAAGGGCTTGCGCGGTGGCTCAAAAACCGCTGGGATAGCACCCCGAAGAAGTCACCGATAGCTACTCGCTTCGTCTATGAGGCTGGCTGGACTGCTTGTGCGGTTACCAGTGATGCGATCTATAACAGCACGGTAGAGAAACAGAAGGCTGACTTCAGCAAGTTTCACCAATGGTATCTAAGAGATCTTCAGCGGCTAAAAGTCTAGGGCTACCGATACTTTTCGATTTCAGACAGGTGCTCGTTATCCAGATCAATTGTGGCTTTTCTTTCAGAAGCGAGCTTCTTCGCTCGCTTTGCATACTGAAGCCCCTTGGCTGGCTGCTCTCCGCGTAGGATCTGTTCAGCCTGCTTGCTCGTGCTGTGCCCCAGAAAGCGTTCGTACTGCTCGTCAGATACCTCAGTGCCGATCAGTCGTTCGATCCAGCCGCTTTTCGGCGGGTAACTTACGCCCAGCGCAAGCAACTGCCTTTTCTGTACCCACTATTTCCGGCGCGGCCGGCTTCAATCAAGGCTTTGGTTAGAACTACAGCCATTTGGGGACTCTCATACACAAACCTGAACCATGCGGGTCTGATTGGCGGTCAAGATAGCAGCGCATCGAAATCAACACTGAACTCTGCTTCTAAGAACTCAATCGTGGCTGGTTGGCTATCGAGCGATGCTTCCCGTGTAGACTCCAGTGCGCACTCCAATCGACGCAGCAGAGTAAACGGCAAAATGATCTTGCCGAAGTCGGTATGCTTGAAATCCCCCCCCACAGGTCTTCCGCGTTCTTCCAAATGAAATCAGCTTGCGAAGCAGCCGAACCTACGAACTCTGCCATCTTGGCCTCCAACCAACTTTTGCACGAAACGGCACATCTTCCAAAAGAGGGTTGTCAACCAAGTTTTGCACAAAACGGACTTTGATCCATTTCTAACTAAAATCTACAATCCAACCTCAGATTGCAAATAGCCTATGTTTATTACAGATGGTATGGTTCGTGTTTTTGTTTATTCGATGGCAACTGTACTCTTTCTGCCGCTTGGCTTGTTGAAAAGCACGTGGTGGTTTTCACCATTGTTTGCGATAGCTGCTATTGATTACTTAATGTTTCTGCGTCGACAAGGCTAGTTGCTGAACCTCATACCTCAGAGCAATCTGTATGTTTTTTACACCACTGGTTAAAAGGTCAGGCTACGTTCCTGACGTTTTTTAAAAAACAGTTTTATGTTTGATGCGTTACTGGTCTGTCTGGTAACCCAGTGGTACATTACCATTATTAAGGCTGGCTGGCGGTGGTGCATCATGCTTAAACGACCCTCTCTGAGCGTACTTTCCGACAGTCCTGTGCACCGCACCACTTACCCGGCAGGCCTATGTCTTGGTTATTCTTCGTTGTACCTTTTTCTTCAGCTTTATCCCTGACATGTCTGTCTGAACAGTTCTAAGCAAACCGGAATGTTGTCATGGCCAAAGTACAAGGGCTCTTTGTTGGATACCGAAAATTCGCTGTTGATCGCGACTGGCTTCGTCAGCAGGAAGAACAACGTTATCGGGATCGCCAGCGACAATTTGATGAATGGTCCAGGAAATGGGTCACTGTAACCAGGCTCAAAGAGACTCGTTTATGGACTGACGGAGCCATCAGGCGATGGTTGGGTGAACCTCAGCAGCAGGGTAAATATAAAGTTTTCCCCGTTGAAGCGGTTTTGGCTGCTGAGAAGTTGAATGAGTTTCGGCTCTGGCTTAAACCCCGACTGGAAAAGAAACGTGCCCAGCACCACCACTTTTTAATTCCATTTCTGTAAAGTAGAAACAACGGCAGTTCCGGCCGCATTCAAGGCTTCGGCATCTGGTCAGAAATAAAGCGCCATTTTTCAGTATAAGGGAGGTTAGATAGTGGAAGGTATTGAGACACTGAGTTTGCAGCTTGATGAGAATGAAACTATGGCCCTTGCTCAATTAGTTAAACGTCTGAGCTGGAGCGATCTTCGTGGCTGTGCTGTGAGTGACGAAGAAGCCTGGGTAATGAAAAGCGCAATTGAAAAATTACAACAGGCGTTAAGGGAAGAAGGTTATGCGCCTCGATGAGGCTGGCTTCGTTCTTTATTCCGATAACAAATTTGCTTAAGGACTAACTATGAGCCAGCACTGGTATGAGGTGAAAAGCAATCAGGGAATTGTTCAGGTGATTGTTGGGAGAAGATATTAATGTAATGCGTTTCTGCATTACATCAAGCAGATTAGCTTTTTCTGGTCAAAATAGACGATGTGATTTTTCTTTAGCCGAAGTCCATCCGCTCCCCACGCAACCGGTAAAGGTTCGCAGGTTTAATAAAGATAGGTTTCGTATCTCCCTAAGGGTGGGATAGGTAAACTCATAATGGCATCTGTGTTTACTATGTAAGTATTCGGGTAAAATTCATCTAATACAGTAAAGTTTAGTTTCTTACAAAAGCTTAATAAATATGGGTTTTTCACGTCTTCTATTACAACATCGCACCAGGGATTCGATTCACAGCAAAGCTTCAGAAAAGACTTAAACCATCCCTTGTTTTGTATTTCTTCCGGAAGCCGTACCACATGTATGGTCAGACAATCTCCATGATAACGATTAGTACTTTGTCTAAGCCCTACAACAATCCCCTTTTCTTGAATCTGTACACCTGCCTGATGCTCTTTCATGTCGGGCGTATAGTGCCTTGCTCTGTTTAACCAGGCCACCAGCTGCTGAGCCGTACTTGGTGATTCTTCAGCTATCCATTTCAGGTACTTGATGCGGTCCATATGCGCCTCCCTGTACGATTTCCAATGAACAAAGGCTCTACAGTATTAAGCTGCTGTAGAGCTCATTCAACCAAGCTCAAACTGTGCGTATTAAAGGATGCCTAACCTTTTTGTTTCATCGATCCACGGTCTGAATTCTTCCAGTAGATTATCATATAACTTTTCATCGCTAATCGAACCGAAATCATCCATGGCAAAGAAGTGGGTGTTATCAACCCGGCGGTCAGTAAAGTCATCCAGATTTTTGAGGATACCGTAGCTTGAACCACCCAGGCCGACAAACTTCCAGAAGATGGGGTAGTTGGCAGAACGCCGGATTGCATCTTTAATCGCCCGGGTCTTGCTGATCCCGCCATCGGTAATAAATACAACATACACCGGGATTTTCGAGTCCTTAAAGTAGTCGACTATTTCTTCCATCACAGGAGGCTCGTTGTTTGTCCCTCCGAGGCCCGGCAGGTTCTCCCAGGCTGAACGCTTTCCAGCCCCGCGAATGGACTGAATATATGTGTCCAGGTTGTCCAGTGTGACGTTTGGATACTTCTTATGCTTCTCTCCAAATCCCCAGACATCCATTTCACCGTCGTCGTCGAACTGGGCGGCAAGAACGGCGATGCGGTCCAGCACAGACTGAACGTTACCCTTACTGAACTGGCCACTCATTGAGCCGGATGCGTCAAGTACAAATGCAACCGCTGCCTCAAGGGTGTCCAGTTTATTTTTAGTAAGACTGACCGAGGCTTTTTTAGCGAGGCTTACAAGGCGCGGAGATCTGGTTTCCAGTTTCTTTTCCAGACTGATACGAGCAGGCTTTGCTGGCTGCGGAGCTGGCTGTGCGACATCAACGCCATAGCTAATGGCCAGAGGCTCAAGACCACCGTTGAAACCCTGCCCGAGCGCACGAAGCTTCCAGGCGCCATTGTGCCGATATACTTCACCCAGGATAATTGCTTTCTCACTGCGGCCCTGAGTCTCAGCCTGGAACTCAGCGATTCCTTGAGCCTGCATGCTCAACGAACTGAGCCCACTGATGGTATCTTCACCATCAATGACAACTGTGATTGCAATTTTACTGATGTTCGCAGGAACACGATCCAGTGCTATCTCAATGCTGGACTGCTGAGAACCGGTAACGAGCTTTACTGCCCCTTCAGGAGAAGACAGATTATTGTAAAAGATAAAGTCAGAATCGCCGCTGACCTTTCCCTGAGCATTAAGCAGGAACAGGCAGGTATCGGGTTCGCCTTTAAAGCCGGATTTGGTAGGGTACTGAAGATTCAGCCTGATCGCAGATTGCTGAAGTGGTATGTTTTGTCCGGATTGTAGATTCACATTAACTCTCCTGATTTTTGATTATTTTAAAGCGCAGCGTTTATATAGGTTCCCCTGGCTTAGTTCAGGACGCTGGATTTCTGGTGAGGCGTATATATGGTGTGACACCATATTTCATCACGTTGAAGTTTCTATACCTGTTGAATTGGAATTTCCATTGGTCGGGTATTTTATCTTCCAGAACCCGTGCCTTCATAAGTCGCAAACGTAACATATATCAGAGGGGCATGCTGTTGATATAAGGCACGGAATACAGGCTTTAACCAGCAACCAGAGAAAAATCCGTTTCCTGCCTTTAAAAGGCTCACGTCAGAATTAACATCTCTCTGCTTTCTGAGATTCCCGAACCCTTTCTGCCCCCCCCCTCCTGATAGCGGATCGCAACCAAAAAAAACCCCGGCATTGCCGGGGTATGATTCAGCGTTATTTTAGATGTTAACGCCGTGCTGGGAGGCAAGAGCCGCCAGGCCACCGGCAAAGCCCTGACCGACAGCTTTAAACTTCCACTCAGCGCCATGACGATACAGTTCACCGAAGACCATAGCGGTTTCGGTTGAGGCATCTTCAGACAGATCGAAACGGGCAATTTCCGTGCCGTTGTCGTTGTTGTAAACGCGCATGAAGCTGTTGCTCACCATGCCGAAGTTTTGTTTACGCGCTTCTGCATCATAGATGGTAACGGCAAACACCAGTTTTTTGATATCTGCTGAGACTTTGGTCAGATCGATTTTGACCTGCTCATCGTCGCCGTCGCCTTCACCGGTACGGTTGTCGCCCTGGTGCTCTACCGCGCCATCAGGGCTGGTTTTGTTATTGAAGAAAATGAAATGCGCATCTGACAACACTTTACCGTCTTCGCCTACTGCGAACACGGAAGCGTCCAGGTCAAAACCCTGACCATCGGTTACACGGGCATCCCAGCCTAGGCCAACCATAGCAACATTCATGGTTGGTGCTTCTTTGGTCAGAGATACATTGCCGCCTTTTACGAGAGAAACTGCCATTTTTAGCTCCTGCAAACAGTTGAATGAGGGCTGCATTAACAGCCCCGGGTAGAAAAGTTACTTTTTGATCAGGACGCGTTAATGCCGTACTGAGCACATACAGATGCCAGACCACCAGCATAACCCTGACCTACTGCGCGGAATTTCCACTCACCATTGTGGCGATACAGCTCGCCGAACAGCATGGCAGTCTCAGTGGACGCATCTTCGGTCAGATCGTAGCGAGCAACTTCAGTCTGGTTATCGTCATTAACCAGACGAATAAACGCACCGGATACCTGACCAAAGCTCTGGCGACGAGCCTGAGCATCGTGGATGGTCACAACGAAGATGATCTTGTCAACTTCAGACGGGACGGCGTCCAGTTTAATTTTCAGCGATTCATCATCACCATCGCCCTCACCGGTGCGGTTATCGCCGGTGTGCGTTACGGAACCGTCGGATGACGTCAGGTTGTTATAGAAGATGAAATCTGAATCGCCGCGCACTTTGCCGTTTGAGGCCAGCAGGAATGCTGAAGCATCCAGGTCAAAGTCCTGACCGTCTGTTGAACGCGCATCCCAGCCAAGGCCCACCAGGACGTTTTTCATTGACGGAGCTGCTTTACTTAGGGAGACGTTCCCGCCTTTGGAAAGAGAAACACTCATAAAATAACCTCTTCGATTAGTAATTGTTCAGGTTAACACTTAAGGGGATTAACTCCCCTTTTCCTCAGATTCAGGTTTGCCCGGGAACATGACGCTTGCGAGAATGCCCAGCGCCAGTACACCCAGTACAACATACAGGCTGGTTGTTGCCGCGATGCTGTAACCATGATGCCAGATGTGATCGGTCGCATTCAGGCCGAGTTTTGCCGCGATGAAGAACAGCAGCACGATAACGGCCTTCTCCAGATGAACCAGGTACTGTTTCAGTGCCTCAAGGACAAAGTACAGAGTACGCAGGCCCAGGATAGCAAACATCATGGCACTATAGACGATAAGCGGTTCACGACTGACGGCAATGATTGCCGGTACCGAGTCAAACGCGAACATTACGTCCGAGAGTTCAACCACAGCCACACACAGGAACAGCGGGGTCGCATACAGCGCCGCTTTTTTACCACGGCCAATGGTGACATCGCTGTTTTCTGGTTTCGCCAGTTCAGCATCCACTTCCTTCTGGTTAAGCAGGAAGGCATGCCCTCTGAGCTTCGGCCAGATAGGGAAGAAGCGTTTAACCATGCGGTAAGCCAGATGCTGGGAGTAATCCTCAATTTCATCATCGTCATCACCGCTTTTAAGCATCATGACCGCTGTCCAGGCAACGATAATAGCGAAGACAACTTCAACATACGGCCCCAGACTCAGCAGGCTCGTACCGATGGCGACAAAGATGCCCCTGAAGACAATGGCACCAATGATCCCCCAGTAGAGAACACGGTGGCGATAACGATCCGGAACGGCGAACCAGGAGAAGATGGCCATCATGACGAACAGGTTATCGACCGACAGCACTTTCTCCAGCGCATAACCCGTGACAAACAGACTGGCAACCTCAGCACCGTGGTGGATATAGAGGAAACCGGCAAATGCCATCGCAACCACAACCCAGAATACGGACCAGAGCGCCGCACTCTTCAGCGAAATAGGCTTGTCATCACGGTGCATAAACAGGTCAATAAAGATGGCACCGACTGAAAGCGCAATAAAAACAATGACCGTTTCAGTCGGGAAGCCGATGTGTGTGGAAACCATATTTTACCCTTAGGGATGTGGATCAGAGGCCAAATTCAGCCGGGTCGAAGCCCAACGCGATAGCGATCTCGCGGGAGGCCAGTTTCTCGTCCTGATCGAAGTTACCGTCACTTTTCGCAACGGCAATACCAACACGTAAGGCCAGCTGAGCGGCCTCAGGCTGATCTTTCAGCGCCAGGATGTATTTCATGGTTTCGCCCTTGCCGATTTCAACATCGAAATCGAAGCTTGAAACCAGTTTATTGAAGAACTCAATCACCTCATTGGTATCGAAGACCTTCAGCTCTTCTGAAGAGCGCAGAAAGCCCATCATTTTCTGCTTTTCTTCCGAACTTACGCCGTCACTCGATACGGCAATACGGGCACATACAGCAACGGTGCCCTGCATGAATTTTTTGTTTTTGAAACGGCCAACCTGGCGGGTCAGTTCGTCACGGCCTGAGTTAATGGCACCTTTAACTTTGTCGAAAAAGCTCATACCTGTTTCCTTTGTTGCTGTGTTATTTAGAACCGGCGCTCCAGCGAAATCCCCAGCCAAATGCCCGGTCCATTTCGTCCTGGCCTTTGAAGTACTGGTTAATTCGCTCGACTTTAATTGCGCCGTTTTCGTTTACGAGTCTGGCAATGGCGCACAATGTGCGACGGTTTTCACCTTCGGTCAGGCGGGTCTCAATGGGCGGTTGATCCGGCACATGAATGGTGACCACACCATCAGTCTTGTCCCAGCTGGGAACACCTTCATAAATAAAGGCGTAAATCAGCACTTCGCGGATATGCTTCCATTCACGTCCATTGATATGCAGCCACTCGCCGTCTGATACATCACCCGTCCGGTCATCGCCCTTGAGCTGAACATACGGTTCATCGCGATAATCACCGAATGCATTACCGAGCGCCTGAATGACCGATTTATACCCGTCCTGAAGCTCAACAAAGGCCCCCAGATCCAGGTCGATTCCTTTGGAGCCGAACATGCCTGCAAAGCCTGATTTGCCGCTGCCCCGGTGCCAGTTCAGGTTGATCCGGATTTCACCGAAGTTATCCCGTTTGGTCAGGCTGATTGCAGGCTTCTCTTTTGTCAGCGATACCTTGCTCAGGCTGATTTTTGTCTCAACTGGCGGAGGGGTTACAACCGGAGGAGTCGGGGCTGCGGGAGCCGGTTCGTCGGCAATATTTACGCCGAAATGCTCTGCCAGCGGTTTAAGTCCACCGTTGAACCCCTGCGCAACGAAGCGGAATTTCCAGTCATTATTACGACGGTAAAATTCACCCAGAATTAAGGCTGCTTCCTGACGGCCGCTCAGTTCGACACTGCCGCTAACCAGGCCGGTAGCCCCTTGCTCCACGTCGATGGAAAGATTACGAAGACCGGACACCGTCTGCCCACCGTCACAGGTCACGGTGAACGCAATTTTCTGGACATCAGGTTTCAGCCGGTTGAGCGCGACAGTAAAGGTTGAGTACTGGCCTTCACTGACCAGGCTGACGGTACCATCATCGTTACGTGGCTGACCATAAAACACCATGTCCGCATCACCCTGCACCTTCCCGTCGGCATACAGGCGAAACGCCGAAGCATCCACCTGGCCGCCCGAGGTGATCCGGACCCGCAACTCCTGGGCTGGAACGGGGGCATTGCCCCCCGGCGTCAGGTTCATTAGCGAATAACCGCTGAAACGATATCGGAGTGCATATCGTCAATTGTGCGGCCGCGACAGGCATGGCCAAGGGCGGTAAAGTCCCAGTTGCCGTTATTACGGCGCAGCGAAGAAATAACGATCCCGGTATGTGAGCCCTGCTCAGTCAGCTTGTAGCGAGCCAGCTCTTTGCCGGTTTGATCGACAACGCGGCAGAACGCGTTTTCGACGTCATTGAACGACTGACCACGGAAGCTGTTTACCGTAAACGCCAGGTATTCAACGTTTGCAGGCAGTCGGGAGAGGTTGACATTAATCACCTCATCGTCACCGTCACCTTCACCGGTCAGGTTATCGCCACTGTGCACAACAGCGCCGCAGGTGGATTCCAGTTTGCGGAACCAGATGGTGTCAATTGTTTTACCGGTGCTGTCCATTAATACGCAGCCAGCATCGAGATCGATTGAGTCGTTGCCTCCAAACAATCCTCCAAGAAGACCTTTTTTCTTAACCGGATCCCAACCGAGACCGAAATGAAGCTGGCTTAATGCAGATGATTCTTTGCTGAGTGATACCGTCTGGTTCTTAACTAATGAAACCATGTTTTATTCCTTAAAATGGTAATGACCGAGACAATCAAAGGTATATTTAGTAACTGACGAAGAAAATCATATCATGATGAAGTTCTCTGACAAGGGAAATTTTGGTAGTTTTCTGTAAAAACACAAAAAGAAATCCTTTTCAGGGTGTTAATTTTCTAAGTTTAATTTAAATATCAATGTGTTATCAGGAATCCAAAAAACCTGACGCACTCCATAACCACAGGAGTTATAAATCATATTATGATTGACATGTAGCTTAGACACTCATAGACTCACTTCTCAATCATAAATTTGCATGGCGTTCCGGATAATTAAAAAAAATGAACAAGAAAATTTGGTTTATGGAAGGTTTATCCTCCCAGCGAGATATTATTCAGGGGGTAAAATCATTTGCAAAAAAAAATAATTTTGCCATTACCGTTTTTGCCTCCCACCGTAACGAAAGAAATGAAATCCTTTCCGTTGCCGACTATTCTTTGACTGAACCTGAAGATCCTCAAAAACGTCTTCAGTTTATCCAGGAAACCATTCAGTCCTACGGCATCCACCATATTCATACTGGCCGTAACAGCCAGTGGTTTGAAGAACACCGTTCAGCCATTGAATCGACCGGTGCCACCCTTACTACCGGTGCAACGGGCGTCGACTGGTTAACTCTGGCTGACGAAAAAGTTACTTTTGCTCAGTTTATGGAGCAAAAGGGTCTCCCGGTCGTACCATCCTGGCGGGTGAATACGCTGGCAGAATTAAAAACACACCTCGCGGCCCCGCCGTTCACTGACAGCCCGGTATGCGTGAAGCCGGTGACGGGTATCTATGGCATGGGATTCTGGCGCTTTGATGACAGTGCTTCGCCTATGGCCGTCTTTAATCATCCCGAACATCGTCTGGTCAGTCCGCAACAGTATATTGCAGCAGCATCAGCTGCTGAGTCGTTTAAACCCCTTGTTTTGATGCCGTACCTGCCAGGCCCGGAATTTTCCGTCGATATCCTCGCGGATAAGGGCGAAATACTCGCAGCCGTGGGACGCCGTAAGGAAGGGGTTATCCAGTATCTGGTAAACGAAGGAAGCGCCTGGGAACTGGCGTGTGACTGCGCCAGGGTTATGAAGGCCGACGGGCTGGTGAATGTTCAGACGCGAAACGATGTGAATGGCAACCCGGTGCTGCTTGAAACCAACATGCGTCCGTCAGGGGGGGTGGGTTATACCCTTCACAGCGGGGTGAACCTTCCTGGGTTATTTGCTGCCTTTAAGCTCGGTCTGATGTCTGAAGATATGGTGCGCCAGAGCGCTAAAAACACCTTTTCTCCGGTTGCGGTGAGATCCATTACGGATGTAATTGCATACCCGGAATCACTCTCTAACCTTCTGAATTAAGGCGTATTTATGTCTGATATCCTCGAAGATATGATTTATCGCCGTACCCTCTCATGCGGTACGATTCAGGTAACCCGCGACCAGGGTGAAGTTTCGCTCGATGACCTGTTTGACATCGCTGAAAGACGTAACCCGAAACGCGCCTTTCTGTTTGTCAGCAAAGTACTCGGCAGGCACATTCCCGTGCCACCCTCAGTCATGCGGCAGGCCTACAGACAGCTTGCCAGCCAGTTCCCCTCGACACTGACAGGACCCGTACTGTTTATCGGTATGGCTGAAACCGCCGTTGGGCTTGGGGCCGGTGTATTTGATGAAGTGCGCCACCAGCATCCTGAATCTGTCTATCTGACCTCTACCCGTCACCCGGTTGATGGCACGTTGCTTTGCGAGTTCAAGGAAGAACACAGCCACGCCACCGATCATCTGATCTATCTGCCAGATGATGAAGAGAAAAGACGTCGTGTTACCAACGCACGAACGCTGGTTTTGATTGATGACGAGGCAACCACCGGTAATACCTTTATTAACCTGCTTTCAGCCCTGCGTAATACCGGCAAGCTTCAACATATTGAACAGGTTATAGCCGTTACGCTTACCGACTGGAGTGGCAAAGCCTTGTCCGAGCGCAGCACCTTACCAGTCACTTCGGTTTCTCTTGTAAGCGGTAAGTGGGGATGGACCCCATTACCTGATGCACCTGTCCCGGACATGCCGAAAGTCAACGTAACTTCACGAGGAGAATGGGACATCCAGGGAAAACAGTCCTGGGGCCGACTGGGGATGCTCGCACCTGCGGCCGATCTCGGCCATGAGGTCTCCGTCCACAAGGGGGAACGTATTCTGGTTCTCGGGACCGGGGAATTCGTCTGGGAGCCGTTCCTGCTTGCTGAACGGCTCGAAGCTGCCGGAGCACAGGCATTTTATGGATCGACCACCCGCTCCCCTATCGCCGTTGGTTATGCCATTGAGTCCGCCATTTCCTTTACGGATAACTACGGGCTGGGCATCCCCAATTTTGTCTATAACGTCGCCCACCAGCAGTTTGACCGCATTCTTGTGTGTACTGAGACACCCGCAGAAAGTATTGACACGCAGCTTCTTAAGGCGCTGGCTGAGGTTGCGGCCGTCGTGGAGATTGTTACCTATGAATAAACCCGTTGTTCTGAGCGACCTTGACGACACGCTCTTTCAGACCCGTCGTAAAATGGTGGACGAGCTGGCCCTGGAGCCATTCCGTACCGGTGCCGTTGATCGCACCCTGAATCCACGAAGCTTTATGACGGAAGAACAGTCCATGTTGGTGGACTGGCTCCTGGAGCAGGCTGAACTCATACCCGTTACCGCACGGGGAACTGAAGAAATCAGCCGCGTACGGATCACTTTCCACTCCTGGGCAATCACCACTCACGGGGCCGTCATTCTCACGCCAGAAGGCAAACCCGACGAGGAGTGGAAGGCCCATATGCTCGGCCAGCTGGCTCCCTATCAGGAAAAGCTGACATCGATGCAGCGTCTGATCACTGAAATGATGGACGCAAAAGGGATCAATGCCTGGGCAAGGCTGAACTTCGAATACGGTGAAACGGCGGTTTATATGGTGATGAAGCACCGCGACAGCACCCGCCTTGACGAGCTCAATGCCATTGCAGATGAGATAGAAACGGTGTTTCCGACCGAGGGCTTCTACATCCACCGCAACAGTAATAACGTGGCCTGGCTTCCCACCGCGGTTGAGAAAGGGCTGGCAGTCAGATGGCTTCTTGAAAAACTTCGGGCTGAACGCGGAGTCTTCCCCGTAATTGGTCTGGGCGACAGCCTGAGCGATCATCGTTTTATGAAACTGTGCAGCTGGTTTGGCATCCCGCGTCAGAGTCAGTTTGCAGATGCCATTTCACAGCGAATTTTTGGAGAAAATTAAAATGCAGCCACATGACACATTTACCGGCTCATACCAGCCCGGTGACGTGGAATTTCTGCTAAAGCCGGTAGTCATTGAGATGACGCCGGTTGAGCAAAAAGAAGAGCTGATTCAGTCAGGGAAGAAACATTATTCGGACATGCTCAGTCAGGAGCCAGCGCCAACACAATGGCATCTTGATTTGTTTCACCGGGCGCTGGATCGGGGCGCAGAGAGACTTGCAAAAGAAGTCACACAGCTCGCTATTGCTCTGGCCGAACGCTTCGGTGATGAGCCCATTGTACTGGCCAGTCTCGTCAGAGCTGGCGTGCCGCTCGGCGTTATGCTGCACCAGGCCCTGCGTGACATGGGGAAAACCTCATGGCATTACGGTATCAGCATTATCCGGGATCGTGGAATTGACGGTGCAGCCCTCGACGTCATTGAAGAGCGCCATGGTACCAGCGGTATTGTCTTTGTTGACGGATGGACAGGTAAAGGCGCAATTACCGGAGAGCTTGTACGCGCACTGAAAGATCGCCCGGGCTATCCTGAGCAGCCGCGACTGGTTGTCCTGGCCGATCCCTGTGGCTGCTCCTGGCTTGCAGCCAGTGATGATGACTGGCTCATTCCTTTTGGCATCATGGGTGCGCCGGTATCAGGCCTGATCTCCCGGTCAGTATGGTCCTCTGAAGGATTACATGGGTGCATGGTTTGCGAGCATCTCAGTGAATTCGAATGCAGCCGGATGCTTGTCGATACCGTCGCCCATTTCCGTAAGAAGTTAACCCCGTCATCCCTCGCTACCCTGAGCTGGAATATGGAGTCAGCCCGGGTCTTATGGCAGACAAGTCGCGACGTTATCGCGTTCCTGGCCGATGAATTTAAAGTGGACAGCGTCAATCGTATTAAACCCGGTATTGCTGAAGCAACCCGGGCTGTATTACGTCGGGTACCGGACCATGTATTTGTGCGTTCTATTGACGACCCGGACGTTGCCTTGCTTGTAGGGCTTGCTCGTGAAAAGGGAATAGTTGTTACAGAAATGGGGGGAACCCTCGGCCAGTATCGGGCTGTAACCATTATCAAGAAGGTACTCTGATGAAAAATCGTCTTTCTCCCTGGAATCTGGGAGCCACGCTATACATGCCTGCAACACGGGAAGATATTGCTGATGCCGTCCTGCACGGGAAAATCCCGGGTTTGCGCTCTCTGGTGATTTGCCTGGAGGATGCTGTCAGTGAAGCAGACATCCCCATCGCCCTCAAAAATCTGGAGCACCTGCTGCACGAGCTCAGTAACAGCATGCGTAGCCTGGGTAAAAATGACTGGCCTCTGGTGTTCATTCGCCCTCGGCATGCCGAAATGGGCAGATGGTTAAAAGCGCATTATGATCTTTCCGCTGTCGATGGGTTTGTGTTGCCGAAATTTACCCTCAGTTCGTTAGCTGAATGGTGGGATATCATGGGCGGGACTCACCTGTGCATGATGCCAACGCTGGAAACAGAAGACGTCTTTGACGTGGTTCAGATGCGCGAGCTGGCCACTCGCCTGGTGGAACATCCCTGCCACGACCGCATTATTGCGCTTCGAATCGGCGGCAACGATCTTATGAACGTTGTGTCGCTTCGCCGCCCCCGGGACCTGACGCTGTATGACAGCCCGATGGGCTACGTCATCAAAATGCTCGTTTCAGTCTTCGGCCCGCGTGATTTTGCCCTGACCGCGCCCGTATGTGAGCATATTGACGATCATGCCGTTATGGCCAGAGAGCTGGCTCTTGATATGGCACATGGGCTTGTTGGGAAAACGGCCATTCACCCGGGTCAGATAGAGGTCATTCAAAACGCGCTGATGGTCACTCAGGGTGAGTATTCTGACGCTCTGCGGATCCTGAACTCTACCCAGGCCGTGTTTAAGTCGCAGGGAGCAATGTGTGAACCCGCCACACATCGCCGCTGGGCGGCTGGCATTCTGGACAGAGCTCGTTTTTATGGGTTACAGAACGAGCAAAGCGCTGATGGAATCAGATTACTTACCGTGACCCAGCATCATTAAGGAAATCATAATGGGGTTCAGGTTCAGAAAGTCGATCAACATTATTCCTGGCGTTCGCCTCAACCTGAGTAACGGTGCACCGAGCCTGAGTGTCGGGCCGAGAGGTGCTTCCGTTTCTTTTGGTAGCCGGGGGACCTATGCCAATCTGGGCTTGCCCGGTACCGGGCTGAGTTACCGTACCCGGCTTGACCGGGCCGCGCGTTCCGGAGGTGGAAACCGGACGGCAACCGACCCGGGGCTCAGACAGGCGCTTGAGCAGGAAGCCGCTGAACTCATGTCAGCGGTAACCGCAATCCGTAATATTCACGAGCTGACGCCGGATCCAAAAACAGGCATCAGCTGGGCAGAGCTGGAAGCAGTATACCTGCATAACAGAACGTCGCCTTTTCAGGTTCCGGCACCGGTGCGTCCAGAAAAGCCAGACTACCTTGCATTGCCGGAAAAGCCTGCCGAGAGCGAAGGCATTAGTTTTCTGGGTAAATGGTTTGAATCGGAATCAGCTAAAGCTGAGCGCCACGCCGAAAATCTTCGCCGGTGGCAGCAGGAGCTGATTGATGTGGAGCGTGAGAATACCCTTCGACAGCACCGGTACCAGCAACAACGGACGGCCTGGGCCGAACAGTATGCAAACTGGAAGTTTGAAGCAGAAGAACATGAAAAACGGCTCGCCACGGCTCAGGCAGATGCCCGGCAGCAGTTCCGGACAGACGCCGCGTTTTTCGAATCATACCTGGCGGGTGTGCTGGCAGAAACTGAATGGCCGCGTGAAACGATTGTTGCATTTGAAGTAAAGCCGGAGCTATCAGCAGTCCTGCTGGACGTTGATTTAGCTGAGATTGAAGATTTCCCTGATAAGATTTACGGCGTTAATGCCCGGGGCACGGAGCTGACGGAAAAAGCCATGACGCAAAAAGCCGTACGCGAAAACTATGCCCGCCACGTCCATGGCTGCTTGTTCCGCCTGGTCGGTATCGTTTTACATACGCTACCTTTCGACAACGTGATTGTGTCAGGCTTTACGCAACGGGTCAGTAAGCGGACCGGCTATCTGGAGGATGAGTATATCCTGTCCTGCAAATGCACTCGCAGCCAGATGTCGTCAGTAAATTTTGCAGGCATAGAACACATTGATCCGGTTGAAGCGTTAGGCGATCACCCGGTTATTCGAAAGATGAGCAGTACCTTCATTTTTCAGCCTATTGAACCACTAACCCTTTAAGCAGGCTAAATCTTACGATGCAATTAAATACCAGACAGGCCCGGATTTTTAAGCTTGCCAACTTACTGGGCACCGGCAAGCCCGTTTCCGCTGCCGACATTATAACCAGTCTGGAATGCTCAGAGCCGACATTAACCCGGGCCCTCAAAGAGCTACGCGAGTCATATTCTGCGGAGATCAAATACAGCAAGGCAGGTCATTCCTACCATCTCGTTAATCCGGGCCAGCTGGATAAAAAGACCCTTCGCCGGATGAATGAAGCGCTCGCACAGAATGCTGAACTGAAAACCGGTGAGTCTACAGGGAAGGTCGTACTCGATAAGGATAAAAAAACAGCCGTGTCCTTATCGCTACGCATGCGGATCTTAAGAAAAATTGACCGTCTGGCTGCGCTGAGTGGCTCGACCCGAAGTGAAGCGGTAGAGAAGCTGGCTCTGCACTCCGTTGACGAACTGATAAAAGAATACAGCGCTAAAAAGTCCTGACGCTAAATCTCAGACCGGGGTGAAAACCCCGGTTTTGTCATATTTTACCTCTGTATTGGCGTGACGTAGTTTTGATCTATTCTCCTCCCGCAATGCCAGCAGCGCCTTACTGACTACAAAACCTGGTGTCTTGACATCCTCTTGTGCTACACATCAATCTTTGGGCGTTTTACACTCCATTCATGCAGATCTGTGATGTATGATGAATTTCATACATAAGACAGTTTATTTGTCCGAGTTTTTTCAGAAATCTTATATTCCAGTCCGGTCTGAATTATTTTTCTGTTGATAAGAGGCCATTCACATGTCGGTAATTCTATGGTGGTTAACTTATTTCTTTAATGCCGCTTCTGAGTATTTAATCTCCACCCGACAGATGTCGTGCCGTTTTATCAAATCAACAAACCCTGGCCTCTTCCTGAAACTACTCTCCTCTTCCGATCTCTTAAGAAGGAATTACATTTGAGACGCTTACCCGTATATCTGCTACTCGACACGTCCGGCTCTATGCACGGAGAGCCTATCGAAGCGGTTAAAAATGGCGTTCAGACGCTGCTTACCACGCTGAAACAGGATCCGTATGCACTCGAAACGGCTCACGTGTCAGTGATCACCTTTGATTCTTCAGCCCGACAGGCAGTCCCCCTGACAGACCTCCTGAGTTTCCAGATGCCAGCACTAACAGCCAGCGGCACCACGTCTCTTGGCGAAGCGCTTTCCCTCACGGCCAGCTCCATTGCCAAAGAAGTACAGAAAACGACGGCTGACACTAAAGGTGACTGGCGTCCCCTTGTATTCCTGATGACGGATGGAAGTCCGAATGATGACTGGCGTAAAGGCCTGAATGACTTTAAAGCGGCCAGAACCGGCGTTGTTGTGGCATGTGCAGCCGGGCATGATGCCGATACCAGCGTCCTCAAAGAAATCACTGAAATCGTGGTTCAGCTCGATACAGCTGACAGTTCGACGATTAAAGCTTTCTTTAAATGGGTCAGTGCGAGCATTTCGGTAGGCAGTCAGAAAGTGGAGTCCAGCAAAAAAGAAGTGATCGGTCTTGAAGACCTGCCACCGCCGCCGCCAGAAGTAAATGTGGTCTTATAATTTTATTGATTAAGGGGATATCATGTCTGTCAGTCTGAGCAAAGGCCAGGGCGTAAGCCTGAAAAAAAATGAATACGATCTCTCGTCCGTTACTATCGGCCTCGGTTGGGATATTAATGAGGAAAAGAAAGGTTTTCTCGGCGGGATCTTTGGTAAAAAAGAAGAAGAATACGACCTTGATGTGATCGCTTTCCTGTGTAATTCAGCCGGAAAGGTGACCGATCTCGGCAATGTGGAAAATGGTAAACCAACGCTTGTGAATGGCGATATCATCTTTTTCAACAGCCTTCGCCATAAGTCAGGCAATATCTGGCTGACGGGCGATAACCGAACCGGAGCCGGTGACGGTGACGATGAGCAAATTATTGTGCGCCTGAATTCCCTTGACGCTCAGTACGAGAAAATTGTGTTCATCGTTCAGATCTACAATGGTGAAAAGCTCCAGCAGCACTTTGGTAAAGTTCAGAATGCCTTCATCCGGGCAGTAGATGCCCGTAATATTGAAATGGCACGATTCGATCTTTCTGGCGGACCCGCCTTCGCCAGCCAGCGCTCCATGGTCTTTGCCGAGCTGATACGCGAGGCTACAGGCTGGAAACTCAGGGCAATTGGTGAGCCTTCAGAATCAGATTCGTTTGTCTCGCACCTGAGGAATTACATGTGATGCGCCGCCTGCCTGTTTACCTTGTTATCGACACATCCGGCTCGATGCGCGGTGAGTCAATCCATTCCGTTAACGTTGGAATTCAGGCGATGCTTAGCGCTCTTCGCCAGGATCCCTACGCCCTCGAAAGCGTTCATATCTCCATTATCACCTATGACAATGAGGCGCGTGAGTTCATTCCTCTCACGCCGCTGGAAGACTTCCAGTTTTCTGACATCGTTGTGCCAAGCGCAGGCGGGACGTTCACCGGTGCTGCCCTTGAATGTCTGATGCAGTGTGTTGAACGGGATGTACGTCGCTCAGATGGTGATACCAAAGGAGACTGGCGTCCTCTGGTATTCCTGATGACTGATGGAACCCCTTCTGATGCCCTGGCGTACGGTGAAGCGGTAAAAGCGATTCGCGGCCGGGGATTCGGATCCATCATTGCCTGCGCCGTTGGTCCTAAAGCAGGCCATGAGCACTTAAAACAGCTCACCGATAAGGTTGTGTCTCTGGAGACGCTAGATTCAACCGCGTTTGCAGGTTTCTTTAAATGGGTATCGGCCAGCGTGTCTTCCGGCAGCACAAGCGCGGGGATTAATAACGGAACTGATACCCTTCCCCCTCCTCCACCAGAAATCCAGCTGGTGCTCTGACAGACAGAAAGGTGCTGTTTCCGGGCAGCACCTTTCTGTACAGCAACGTTTTCTGCTGGCCGTACCAGCCGTACGAGGAAAATTATGAGACGCCTTCCCGTGTTTTTTGTCCTGGACTGTTCAGAGTCCATGATTGGTGAAAACCTGAAAAAAATGACTGATGGTCTGCAAATGATCGTCGGAGATTTAAGAAAGGATCCACACGCACTTGAAACAGCCTGGGTCTCGGTAATCGCATTTGCCGGTGTAGCCCGTACGATTGTACCTCTTCACGAAATTGCCTCGTTCTACCCTCCCCGCCTTCCCGTTGGCGGCGGTACGAGCCTTGGAGCTGCATTGCGTGAGCTGACCGTGCAAATTGATACCCAGGTCAGAAAAACCACTCATGAGGCTAAAGGCGACTGGAAACCCGTCGTGTATCTCCTTACCGACGGACGTCCGACTGACGACACAACCGCAGAAGTGAAGCGCTGGAAGGATCACTACGCGAGTAAAGTGAATCTCATTGCCGTTGGCCTGGGGCCGTCAGCGGACCTGAATATCCTGCGGCAACTGACAGAGAATGTCATGCTGTTCACCGAATCTCAGGAAGGGGACTTTACCCGCTTCATCAAATGGATCACGGCCTCGGTTACGGCGCACAGCCGCAGCGTCGGGGACGACAAACAACCTGAGCTCAGCCAGACTGAATACATAGTCCGGCTGGCCAAGGACGAGCCAGTAAAAGCGTACGACGAAAACTGCGTTACGCTTACCGGCCGTTGCAGCAAGACCCGTCGTCCGTACCTGATGAAGTATGAACGGCCACCAGCAAGGGTTTCCGGGCTCGATTTCAGTCTGAACCTGAACAGCTTTAATATTGCCGGATGCTATCCCATCGATGAGGACTATTTTGCGTGGTCAGATGCCACCGCTACCGGTTTGCAGGTAAATACCAGCGAACTGCATGGCGTACCGGGTTGCCCCCACTGCGGTAATGCCAGTGCGTTTGCCCTGTGCTCATGCGGAAAGTTGCTGTGTATTGACGGCCCGGATGACGTGATCTGCCCGTGGTGTGAAACAGGCCTGTCATTCAGCAATGATGGCGGAAACACTAACTTCGACGTAAACAGAGGGAGAGGTTGATGTCGCAAAATGCTTTACTTGAAGAGAAGATTATCCGCTTAGTTCTGTCTGAGCTGGGCCACCCTGTTGAAGGTGAGCGGCTTTTACTTCTATCGCAGGACCCATCCCTTACCGAAGAAATTATGCGGCTTAAAGAGCGGATTGAGAGCCTTGCACAGGGTTTATCTGCGCGGGTTAGCGAAGGTGATAACGACGCAGAGATTGCCGCCTCGTCAGCATCCAGTCTTTCCGATCAGCAACAAACGGTCGTAAGTGTTGCTGATAACCCGGGCATTGACGCTACCGATACATCAGCACTGCAACCCCTGCCAGAAAATGAGCCTCATCCTCCGTTCTGGAAGCTGATGCCTTATTACGAATTTGATAAACCAGCACAGAGGGAAGACGAAAACCTGTCTTCCCTGGTATTAAAACCCGGGCAGATACCGACAGGCCAGCAGCGGGCCAGCTTAGCTGTGCCACCTGCCGTTCCCCCGAGAGCTAAAATAACGATCCCCAACGCCCGCGCAGGCGAACGTTTCTCTTCGCCGGTTGCTATCGTTCTGGGTGAGGGCCAGCAGGCTACTGTCAGGGACGTTGTCTTTCCCCGGAACATTGGCCTGTCTTTTGACAAAGAACAGGAGTTGCTGACAGGTACTCCCACCGAAAGCGGCGATATAGAGCTTTCAGTAATCTGGTCATGCACGTCGCACGACGAATGTGAAACAAAACAGCTATTTATAATCAATCCCGATCCGAGAAGCCTGTGGAAGGTGGTAGAGCCACCAGCAGACGCTCCCTACCCTAAGTCCCATCTGGACGCTGCTGGCCTGGTCAGGGGTGATATACGTATTGCTGCCGCCAGTCGCCGGGGACGCTCTCATGAGCATGCCGGAAGCTTCAGAGATGACGACTTCTACATCAACCACTGCCAGGAAACAGGATGGTCTGTCATGCTGGTCGCAGACGGAGCCGGTAGTGCGGTAAATTCCCGGGAAGGCTCCCGGATTGCAGTCAAAACGGCTGGCGATTACCTTTTAAATCAGCTCAGTGGTGTGAAAGGCGTCCATTTAAAGCAGCACATCACGGCGTGGGAAGGGAGCGATCAGCAGGCAACAATAAACGCCATGCTTCATCATTTTAAACAGGCAGCTACGCTCGCGGTCAACAGTATCCAGAACGAAGCCATTTGTGCAGAACAACCTGTGAAATCCTATTCAACAACCCTTCTGGCAACTGTAGCGCTACGAACTGATAACGAGCTGTTTGCGACTGCATTCTGGCTTGGTGATGGTGCGATAGGTGCATACAGCCCTTCCGGTAAAGTCAGGATACTGGGAAATCCCGATAGCGGAGAATACGCAGGACAAACCCGTTTCCTTGACCAGAGCATTATCGCAGACCCCTCGTTTAGCGGCCGCATCAGCGTGGGTAAATGGAATGATGTATCTCACTTGATCCTCATGACAGACGGCGTCTCAGACCCTCTGTTTGAGACGGATAATGGGCTTCGCAGTGACGAAAAATGGACCCGTCTCGTTGATGAGCTCAACCCTGTCCTTACAGACGCCAGTATTGCGCCTGAGAGGTTAGGCGACTGGCTTAACTTTTTCTCCACAGGGAACCATGATGACCGCACTATTGCGGTGTTGTGGTAAGGGATACGCTTTTTCGGTGATCAATATGGCAAATATCGTTACGTGCAAAACAAAGGACGGCGAAACAGTCCAGTATGTTGACGAGGTAATTGGTTCGGGCTCGATGAAGGATGTTTACTTTTCGCCTGATAAATCATACGTCGTCGCTTTTTATCATAAACCGCAGAACGAGCAGGCCCGGGATCGGATTGATATGATCACCGGACGCTACAGGCAAAACATTTTTGGCCAGTCCGGAGGTGAATACTGGAAGGACCTGTTTTGCTGGCCGACCCATGTTGTTGAGCATGGGCATAAAATCGGCATCGTGGTTCCAACCTACAAAAGCTACTTTTTCTTTAAATACGGCTCTAAAAACGATGATTTTCTTGGCATAAAAGGTCGTGAAAAGGAAGGCAAATGGTTTGCCAGCGCCAGCAACCAGAACAAATTTCTCGACCCACGTGAACGAGGCAATACGCTTACCTATCTCAAGGTCTGTCTGCTGCTGACAAGAGCCGTCAGAAGGATGCATGCGGCAGGTCTCTGTCACAGCGATCTAAGCTATAAAAACGTGCTTATCGATCCAGAAATGGGACATGCCTGCATCATTGACGTAGACGGCCTGGTTGTCCCTGGAAAGTATCCTCCCGACGTGGTGGGCACCCCGGATTTTATCGCTCCGGAAGTGGTGAAAACCAGTCATCTTTCCAAAGAGGATCCGAACCGCGTATTGCCAAGCATTACTACTGACCGTCATGCGCTGTCGGTGCTTATCTACATGTATCTGTTCTTCCGTCATCCGCTACGTGGCGGAAAAATACATGACATGTCGGATGAAGTACGTGATGAGACCTTATCTATGGGTGAGAAGGCACTCTTCATTGAACATCCGACAGACAAAAGCAATGCAGTCAAAGTCAGTCAGCTATCGTCCTTTTCACTGCCCTGGGCTGACCCGGAGAAAATTCCTTACACCATCATGGGCCCTTATCTGACACCTTTGTTTGAGCGCGCCTTTATAGATGGCTTACACGATGCCACTAAACGCCCGACCGCCGATGAGTGGGAAAGCGCCCTGGTTAAAACAGTCGATCTGATACAGCCCTGCCAGAACAAGGCGTGTGAACAGAAATGGTACGTTTTCTCGGGTAAGACAAAGCCGGTTTGTCCCTACTGCGGTACGCCATACAAGGGTAAATTACCGGTTCTAAATTTATATTCTTCCCGAAAGGAAGGCAGTTATCGTCCTGACGACCACCGGTTGATGGTGTGGAGCGGGCAGTCAATCTATGCGTGGCATGTGAATCGCCTCATTGCGCCAAATGAGCGTACAACCGATTTGCAAAGGAAACGAGTTGGGTATTTTGTTTTCCATAACGATCAGTGGTGGTTAGTAAATGAAGGCATAAATGGGCTTATGTCATTACCGGATAAACGACAGATTGCCATTGGGGAAAAAATTGAACTGACGAATAACGCTCAGTTTGTTCTGTCAAAGGAGGAAGGCGGCAGGCTGGTCGTCGTTCAGTTAGTAGAAAACTAACGGACGCCCATAACGACTAAAACGTTCTGGCAGCATACTGAACCTGTTTAATGAATCACTATATTAAGCTGTGTCAAATTTAAGCTGCCAGAAAAACTGACTGTCTGTGCCGGATATGCGGTACACCTCCTGCGGCAAGGGTTTAATGCGCAAAGCCCAATTTATTTATAAGAGTGAATAGTTTTGTGGCTCTACCCTGCCGCTCTCCTTTCCTGTGTCATGGTTTTTAACATCTGAAATACTGACATTGTTAAGCCGGTGATTGTATAAGGCGATGCGGACAATCTCATGAAGATATTCAAGTTCGTTTTGTGTCAAGGACTGGCCTTCCTGGGTTTTTGAAATCATTTCCTGCCAGCAGATCAGTCTTTCGTAACTGACATGTTCGCTGTTTTCCAGGCAGTGCAACCTGAAATAGCGAAGGAACAAAGGAAATTCATCGGTCTGAGCGATGTCATAAGCCCGAACCGTTAACCGACACAGACATACAATCGTATCCTGCTGTAACCTGACTAACGCGTTATGACTGCCCGGAAGGATATCAGGCAATTTCATCTTACAGTCAGCAAGGCGCTGAAGAAGAGGCCCTTCCTCTGAAGGCTCCCGTCCCCGATACTCCTGAAGAGGTTCAGATTCAAGTTCATGCATTAATGGATGATATAGCCATTCCCGGGAACTGGTCTCATCAATGATCAGGCTTTCAATGCACTCACTGTATGTTGTTTTACGTCGCCCGAGCTGCACCTGACTGATTTCATATTCAATATCTGGAAGATCGATACGCAATGCGGCAACTCTTTCGGAAGGATGAAGGTGGTCAAAGGTTAACTTCGCAGAAATGCTACGATCCCTGTCCAGAAAGACGGCCACACATAAATCATTAACCTTTACGAACAGATCAGCTGTGCCTCCGAACATACTGCCGCTTCCAATAACCTCATTCAGTGAAACCGGCCCACCATCGTCGCCAGCGAGAAGATTTGGGAAACCAAGAACCTGGTGCTCGTTGATGACTTCAATAATTTTTCCCCGGATGGCTTCCATCAGACCATCACAGTCACCGGCTACAGCAGTACTGTGTGAGAAATGCCAAAGCTTGACCTCCCCCTGCTTTGCTAACAGATCAGTTTTGCAAGCGGGGCAGATGCAGTTACAGTCGATACCCCGGCTGACCTCTGTAATATCTAAAAAGAGTCCTGATTCTCTCTGGAGTCCAAATGGAATACCAAATGTGTAACTCTTACGCATGGCTGCACCCCGTTTTTGATAATTATTCAAACTATATCCGAAATAACGGAGGAGGATTTCTGTAAAACGAATTAAAAGAAATGATTTTTTAGTTTTCCAGATTAATGTTTGACAAGAATCAAATGAGAGCCTTACAAATATGGAGAGAGAAGTTTAGGTAAAGTAACTTTTATCACAACTTCTAAAATTAAGGAGAATATCGGATGTATTTAGCAGTGGGCTTGGCTTATGATTAAAGTCTTTCTCCGAACTTAATAAGAAAGTTAAAAAGACAGGCTATTACAGTGCCTTTAGCCCCGAAAGGGGCATAAACTATTTTCAAATCCAGACACAGTCTTTTTGTTGTGCCAATATCAATAATTACTCGCGAACAAAGGTCCACACACTCGCAGGAACTTTGTCATATAACTTTTTCATTGTCAGTTCAGCTTTACGATGATCATAAGCACCAGAAATTTCAAGAGAGGCGACACCCGAGTTTTTTTCACATAACCTTTCAAATACTTTTTCGAGCGTTTCGAACGAACTACACTTACGGAATTTCATTAAATAAGACTGCTTTGTGTCAGACATAATCAACCTTCTTTAGACAGGCCTCAACTGGCCAGGGATAATCTTAATATCATTTTTCACTTAAGCCTAACGATTTCACAACCTTTTTCGTTGTTTCCACCCTGTTCATAACCAGGTACATGAGTGCTAAAATGACTGTAAATAAAACCAGTGTATCCCGGTGAGCAGGATGAAGAATCAATCAGTGATCAGACAGTTTTCGGAAAGCGAATTGCATCAGCAGCTGGAAACGTTCGGCAACCATGATAAACAGCTTTCACGCTTGATCCGTTACTTTTCCCATCTGAGATACAACACAGCTAAAACCTATCTGCACTGGCTACGAGTATGGAACGAATGGTATCAGGCGAATGCCCGGTTGCATACAGACTGGCCAGTAAGTTCGCTCCCCGTGTCTGAGGAAGCTCTGCTGGCGTTTATGGGGCATCTTGAAGGCAAATTGTCACGAAGCAGCATAAACAGCTGTCTTCAGGCCTTAAACAGTATCCATAAAAAAGGGCTTAACCTGCCCGGGATTATTACGTCTGAAGCATGGTACATGCTGGAAGCCTTAAAACAATCGGAAGCCCGGAAGCGAAAGACGACTAAACAGGCAACTCCCTTTCTTATTGGCGATCTCAAGGCTCTGATAAAGTTACGCAGTACTACAAACTCAGTTCGTAAGCTTCGTGACCTGTGCCTGATCTGGACAGGCTTTGAAACACTGCTCCGTTCATCCGAAATTCGCCGTATACGTCTGAAAGATCTGTCTCTGGATAGTATGACCGGTGAATTTAACCTGACGGTATACCGTACAAAAACGAACATCAGTACACTTCTTACCTACCGGCTGACACGTCAGTTAACTAACTGCCTCTTGAGATTGATGAACCTTGTGAAAATGGATCAGCACAGTCATCCGGATGAATACCTTTTCCAGGCCGTAAATTTCCATGATACAGGCTATATGCCACCCGGCTGGAAGCTTCGGAGTAAAGGGAATGAGCTATCTGAGCTTCTTAAACGGCATAACCTGCCCTACCGTGCTAAACAAAGTCTTCTGAACGATGAAGATGAGGAAGACACTGTGGACGATGCCGGTATGCTCAGCAAAAATTCCCTTTTACGGGCATTTAAAGAAATGTGGAATGAGCTTTATCCAAATGAGACTAAAACCCGTTACTGGACAGGGCACAGCGTTCGTGTAGGCGGTGCGATACAGCTGGATATTGAAGGTTACTCGCTACCACAGATTATGGAAATGGGGAACTGGTCGAATGAAGAAATGGTTATGCGCTACATTCGCAATATTGAAGCTGGTAAAAAAGCCATGATCAAGCTTATGCGAAATGCCTTTGATGAATAGCGCCCTCACGGGCGCATAACTTTATTTTTTCTTGAACGGGTTAAGTCTGGTGAGATTAGAGAGTGCCCCTCCCGGAGGCAAAATTCCCGTCCTTTTATATTTGTACACGCCATTTAATTTCATTGTCTGGATTCCAAGATTAATAAGCGTGACAAGTTTAAGGGTATACAGGAGTGTAAATTGGGGAGCAACCTGAATAAAAACTAATAACAAGCCTGCACACATTACACGTAGCCATGCCGCGTACTCCATGCTCAGCGGACGCTTGAAATAGAATCTTTCGAGCAAATCAACTGTCTTATTACTGATCCACGCCGCCGCCACTGAGAGTAACAACACGATGCACACCATAATGCCCAGTTCCATTTTCACTCCCTTCTCTTTTAGTCTGTTTAAGTTGAGGCTTAGCCACAGTAGTTTTGTTTTTTGCTTTTTTCTTAGGTTTGGTATGGTGAAACAGAAAACAATCCACCATTACCCAACCATTTTTATATCGAGCCACCAGCATCTTCTGGCTGGGGTAATGAGCATGAAACAGCATTTTCACGTCCATGGTGCCCATCAACGACTGTTTGCGCTTTAGCTCATCCTCAGCCATCTGAAATTCTTGTAAGAATTCTGAAGACAGACGCTGACGCAGAATTCTTATGGCACTGGAGTTTTCATCATTCTTTGCCAGGTGCCCGAAGCGTACAAGTGCCTTGTGGGTTATCTGGATGGGTCCCAGATGAGAGCTGAGCTGTTCGTACTGCCAGAAGTAGGTCAAATCCACCTTAACCCAGCTGATGCTGTCCAGCAGAGCCTCGTTCATGATGGTTCCGGACATAGGTACCATTGTCAGCCTGGCCAGACGCATATGTATGTAGTCCGTAAGCAACCTCAGCGACTCAGGAACGTTTTTATTGAGTAGGAGATGCTGAAGCACCGGGGTTGCGGTCTGCCAACACAGATTGCGCCCGTCAGGCAGGAAAGCAAACTTTTGATCGTCAGGCGCAGAGTTCGAAGCGTTTTCCTTACGAAGCAAAAAATAATGGCCGCACAGCAGCTCTGCTCTTACCTGGTCCTCGTCAGGGTCATGTCGGGCTTTACTTAGATCAACGGTTAGCACAACGCGGTTAATCGCATCAGCGTGATATTTTTTTACCCAGACGCAGACACGATAGAGACGCTCATCGATTTTCTGGCTGGCTGTGGAAATCCATTGCATTGTTGTTCCTTAATTTTCGGGGCTGACAATGAAAATGCCCAGCTCAGCCCCCGGCACGAGTTCTGTATATTTCAGGCTCAGCTTCCGTTGGTTGGACGGACCCTGGCTGTTTTCAGGAGCCCAGTCAGAGAGCGTTTTTAATTGAGGTATGTTGCCTGCTGCGAAAATGGGCAAGGATGCTTTTACTACTGAATAATCAGTCTCAGCATATTTATTCCCGTTTCGTTCCTGCCCTTCAGGCCTAAATGCAAAAATGTGAGCAATCGGAACAGGGAAAGAGTTAGTTCGACAAAGGCGATAAGATTCGCCCTGCTTCAGTGGGTGAAATTCAAGACGGTGTAAAGCCTTATCGATATTAGACACGACATTCAAATTGGTAGTTGCTACATTTTTTACTTCTGAGGCTCTCCTGCGCTCCAACAAACTCACAAGTTGCTCTGCTGTTTTAACTTCCTGGTTTCGGTTTAGCCGCCATGAAAAAGTAACTTTTTTAAGCTGGGACTTGATGAAAAGGATATTTCTTGTTGAGTGCATAGCGACAAGGCCCGGGAGCTTCTTGTGCACTTTATCAAAACGGACATTCTTTTTATTATCGATACGCCTCATTGCCGCAGCAAAATCATTTTTTGCTTCGTTTATAGAAGTGATCAAGCTTTCGAGAAGATCTGCTCTTTCGGGGACAATGATTAGACCCGGGTATTTAGTGGTTACTTTGGTGGAATCATGACTTAATGACTCTATGTCATCCACACAGATGTCAGTAAGTGCCTGAATAATTTCCTCAACCGAAGCATCGTCTTTAATACTAACCCTGATGGGTTTAACCTGCTTCAAGCGCTCTTCTGTTCTAGATACGGTGGAGACAGTCATCAGGTTTGCCATCATCGGGGGGGTGTTCGAAAGAAAACACTTGAGCGAGTCGATGCGTTCCAGAATCTGGTCACGAAAATAGGGCAAATCGTCATAACTCATACGTTTCTCCAGGCTCATGTTATTTCCAATCAATTTTGCTGCCCAGGCTGACCTTGCAGAACATAAATGTCATGTAAACCTCTAAAGAAGTCATTTTGAAACAGCTTTCACAGCATGCGATTTATGTTCGATAGGGCTCATGAACAAAGGATGATAATGGAGACGCCATGGATAGTGGATAGTCTTACCCACCTGGGTGATCCGATTGAGGCGAAAACGACCATTTATACAGTCAACTGACCAAAGCCCGGGAGAAACTAACCTCTTCCAGCGGTAAAAAGAGAAACCTGCAACACAGAGGTCATGCTCCAGGAAATGTTGAGTTTCGACGACGCGAACTTTTATCAAAAACCCCAGCATTGGCGAAAACCAGATCAACAACCATGTTGGCGGCAGGATGACTTTGTTCAGGAGATGATCTGTCATAAGCAAGGCAGATAACATCAGAAAACTGATAGTCAACCACAGGGCCATCCAACCGGCCCATACGCGGCTCTGACAGGGTTTCCATTCGAGAAGAAAAAGTTTTTTATGCATTCTGCCCCGCCTAATTTTAATGTATTGCCGAAGTATGCTGCATCATGATGGTGGTGCGGGGAAAGATTTCAAACTTCCACAATTCTGAAGCCGTGTTCCAACCATGAAAGATCCCGTCTCCACAGCGAGTGTTAAAAGCAAGAATTTCATCCCTGACCTGGTAAGCGAGCACTTCTGGCATATCAATAAACTCAGGTAAGGAAAGAAGAATTCCATGGATAACTTCTCCGGTTAACTTACTCATAACCTCTTCCTCAGACAGGGCAGCGTCCGGGAACAAACACAACGGAAGTGAAAAACAACATAGGTCAAGACCAATAGCAGCCCTTCCTGCGTCGTAGCCTTCTTCATTAACGACAAAACGAAAGAATTTTTCTGTCTCACCCCGTAATGATGACGGTCCTTCAGACGGAACTTCAATACCACTGAAGACTTTATCGGTCCAGTTGGTAAAAGGACTGGTGAAAACCCAACAAATTAAGGATAACGCCAGCTCTTCCTTAAACATACGTTCAGTGCCGGTAGTTCTGGAAAGTTGCTTTTGAGTACTCATGTTTTACCTGTTGCATGAAATTATTGATGTTATATAAACACAACCGGCATTTTATCTAATAGGTTTGAAAACACTAAAAATCGCAAATGCTGGTACCTTTCTGTTTTAAGAGATTTTCAAGGTAAAGTGAGGCTAGATCAATTGGCTGGTTCTCTTCAAGACAGGCTCGCACAAGATCTTCAATAGAGACCGAATCAACCCCCCTTCCCTGTAAAATTTCTTTAGCAGATGCCAGCGTTTTATGAACGCTTCGACTTAGTTGTAATCTGACTTGTGTGCGGGTATCAAAAAGACAATCTTCTGTGACACTTTGTGAAACGGTTCTACTCATTGAAAAATCACTCCATTTCTGGGATCGAATGAAAATTAACAGCTATAGATGTATCAGGTTTCCCATTTTCTACGATACTCAACCACGTACGCGCTGAGATTTGTTGTTCACAGACGAGTATGTAACCTGTTCCCTGTTGATGATGTAGCTCAAGAGCTTTTAGGATAGGCTCTGAATGAGGTCCGAGAGCATCACGCGTGTGAATAAGCGTTTGCTCTGGCAATACGTTGCTAAGCATAGACAGCAGAACATTACGCTCATCCTCATTATCCGACAAAACAAGAATTATACGAAAACCCGTTTTTATACGAAATCTGATTTCTGAAACTAACTTTCTTAATCTTAATTTATATATGACCAGGCGGAATCGAGTCATCAGTAAAGAGACCACTGTGAAGATAACGATTACTGCGCCATATTTTGACCTGTAGAACCACCAGTTAAGGCCTCCAGCAACTATCAGGATTAACATTAAAATTAAACTCCCATAGAAAAAAAGTGCTGGGTAGCGAGTTGTCTTTCCTTCAATTAGTGCTGAGGCAAATATCAAAATGGATATTCCGTAAATTACCCAGTCAAAAATACTTTCTCCAATCATTCTTTAGTGAACATCCTTAAAAGTGGAAATGTAGGTTTATGGGTTTATGCATTTTCCTGATGGCCTTGACAACCAAGGATTTCACAGAAATTGTCACAGTGTGAAGCTGTAACAAAGCGCTCTCCACGTTCGAATCGCTCAACCAAATCCTTTCTTACTTCACTTCCAGGTTTCTGGAAGATGTACTCAAGCTGGAGATCCTCGGCCGTTGAAAGTAGTCGTTCTATGCTGAAATCAACATGGTAAAAGCAAAACTGATTATCAACCGGGGGAAAGTTGCTTTTGGTACTGTTCTCGTTTTTGGATTTTAGTTCATTCATGAGCTCTCCTTGGTTGAGAACAGTATACAAATCTCTTTAGGGATTTTTTTTCGTTAATAGCACTTTTTTGAGTTTAAAGAGTATGTTCATACCAGAGCATTAGAGGCTACGAAAAGGATAATGGAATTAGAAAGATAGATTTTAAGTGGTGATGTAAGGTGGGATAGGTAGAAGAGGAGTAGACGCTTGTAAGCGAGGCAAAAAAAAGGCACGGAAACCGTGCCATAAGAGTATGTGAGAAAAAATCAAAATCAGGGAAAGAATCAAGCAGCTTGTGAAACTGAATCTCCAACTGCAAGATTTAAATTTCTTAGGTTATCGAAAACTTCAGATACTAAGTCATTACGGTCGTGGATTTTAATCCGCCCACCGGTTAACTCTGAAACATAAACGGTATGGCAGAGGTCAGTAACCACTTCGCCGTATTCAGCAACGACTTCCAAAGATGCAATCATCGGAATATAAGAAGCCGCAGCATAGCTCTCATAAATACTTATTATGGAGTCATTGTTGCGTCGAGAAATTACCCTACCAGAAGGTAAAGCCTCATCTTCCATATAGCAATCAGATAGGTCCTCACAGAAGTCATTTTCTTTAAGTGAAATATTAAGGGTCAATTCACTGTTGATAGAGCGTGAATAAGAATATTCACTCAGTTTATAGCAAGCCAAACTTATATCACTAAAAGTTTCATAAGCTTTATAGAGGCTCGATGTTATAGACTCAGATACAAATGTTATTAGTCCAATAAAATGAGTATCCCAGAACTGTTGCAAAGCAAAACGGGCAATCATAACCTGACCATCAACCTGCATCAGTCTGTTATATTCATCCCGGTCATAACCTTTCGACTGAGAAACATCATTAGACATGCTAAGAACTTCACTACAAACATCATCATATTCAAAACGGCTAGTTGCAAAGTGTTTTCCTGAAATCTCAAGGTACTGACCAGAGACTGCGTCAAACACCTCAAGAAAGTAACAGAGTCGAGATTTTAAAGATTCTCTGTTTAAAGCTTCTATTTCATTCTCAGAGATACTATCGACATATAAATCAACAGCATTCTTGAGTTCAATAGCTTTGATATTACAGGTAAAAGAAAGCTCGTCACTTTGACAATGGCAAACACTTAATACTATATCCGCCTCATCAAAATCTATGCCAAGATAGCTCAGAACTGCTCGGACATAGTTTTTATCATCAGATGAATGTGTCATATACACTACCTCAAATTTGAGAGGAAGTGCCCCAGAAGGGAAGCGACTTCCCCACTGGGTTAGATAAAAGTTTGGTTAAGTTAAAAGAAGATGCCAGCGACAGATTTTACATTGTCATAGACAAGTGTCTTCAGCCAACCAAAGTTACTTTTTTGGACTGAAGCAAAAGGATCATTGAGACGCGTTACGAAAATCGTCAAAAGCTTCAGTTATTAGTAATGTGCGATCAGTTACTCTGTATCGGTCATTACTTTCGAGAGATACGTAAGTTGAATGCGAAGAATCACAGACAACACGCCCTCTTTTATTGATCAATCTTACTTCCATCATCACCGGCACATTGATAATTGAAGCAACATCGGTATAGAGGGATATGAGGGCATCATTGTCACAATATAACGCCCCGTTCCCATCAAATGTATCGTTAAACTTAATATATATATCTGGCATATTTGCCGGATAATCATCAGTATTGAAATCAATGCATAACTTTAAGTCATCATTAATACGGCGATTAATCTTATGCTGCCCAACACGTACAAAGCCATGTTCAACAGCTTTGATAATCCTTAAAGTTTCATTAAGACAATCTGTAATTCTTTTCTCGACAAATGAGATAAAGTCACCAAAGTCGGAATGAAAAAACTGTTTAAGTGCAAATTTCGCAACTAACACTTTCCCATCCACCTTCATTTTATCGAGATAAAGATTTCTTATAGCATCAGTAGAAGAATTAGCTTTAGATAACTCTTCACAGTCATTAATAATCATTGAAACAATATCAATAACTTTAACTGGGCTTAAAGTATTACTATATCCGCGAATATCAAACGTAAAAAATCCGAAATTCTTAAATACTCCAAGAAAATAAATTATTTTTTGTTTCAAAAGAATAGAATCGGAGTAAGATGCGTTGTGCTTTATTAGTTCAGATATGTAGAGATCCAACATACAATTTAAATTATCGATATCTACATCGTAATCAAAGGTTACTTTGTCGAACGAAGTATCAGATAATTGAACGGTTATATCGTCAGCGGGAACATTAAGGCCTAAATTTTGATAAAGAAAGGCACTAACAAATTCCACGTGGTCAGATTCTTTAAACATTTACACTACCTCATGACTAAAAAGGAAGTGCTTCCCACCGGGAAGCAAGTTCCCGGATGGGTTAGATTAATTATAAAAGAGTTCTTCAGAAGGTACATGCATTTCTGGTTTGAACTGTTTTAAGGAGTTGTTTATAGCTTTTCGATATAACCCTGAAGAGTGTGGCTTAAACATTTGATATTCCGTAACGAGCAGAGGAGACGTAAAGCATCCTAAGTTCACTAGTGAAATATTTGATGTTTCTTCACAAACATCTAATTCAGCGTATATCCGCCTCTTCATTACCCTGCCTGCTAAATAGCGACGAACATGATTTATAAACTTGTCCGCATCTGATATAGAATTAACTATATAATCAGATGTGACTATCTGATTAGATACAGTTTCAGGTATAGCTTCGGCTATTATTTTTACGTTCATTTCATAATCAACACTATGGAAGCAAGCAAGAATTTGTGGCTTCGCGCTTTCTAAAATCTTTTCAAGAACAGAAAAAATCAGAGAGAACTCGTTTAAAATTCGCTTTTGTATAAGTCCATGTAGATGTTTTATGAAAGGAGAACCGTGTTCAACAAGGCCTAGTATAAGATCCTTAGAGGCCAAATCTGAGCGGTAATAAACGTATTCTAGATTATCCCGGTTAAATCCTTTGATAAGCAAATCAGGCTGCTCTGAGACCAGTCGTAAATGAGTTGAAGCTATAGAAACTTCAAAACGAAAGTTCGCGAGATTTACAGGGCCTGCTTTTAATGTAGCCGCTTCGGAAAAATAAATGAAAAGAGGATGCAAATCATCGTTACCACAGTAAAGATGGTCTGCGCCCTTAAGATATTTCACCAAATGAGGTAGAAAAGATATTACTGGAATATCAGCCACAAATCGAATATGCCGAAATGGTTTTGAATCCAAATATATATTTTCCACTACAGCGCCAACAAAACCCATTTTAACAAGAATAGATTCAACTAACTTTTGTATCGCATTCATTTAAATACCCTCTTAATAGAGGGATTTCTCCCAAAGGGAGAAATCCCTATGGGAGAAAATAATTTTAATTAATAATTGTAGCGAAGCGCATGTTCTTTTTCACTAAGATGGTTTTCATATTCCGACTTACCAGAACTTAAACACTCTTTGAAAAAGACCTTTGAAAAATTCTTCAAGTCACTTCGGTTGTTAATTTCTTTGTCAGACATCAACTTAGCTGAGTGTGAGGTATCCACAGGCCCCAACCACCATTCATATTTAATATAAACACAATTGGTTTTTGTATGTCCATTTAGAAATCGTTTTGCATTTCTAAGTATTTTTCTACAACCGTTAAGGTCTGAAAGTAAGATATCTGGAGCAATGAGCTCTTCCAGAATATGACCAGGTAAGCCTTTCCTAAAAAGCTCAACATCGTAACTACAATACCAGTCACGATAATTAAAAGCTTTAATAAGTCTTTCAGGTGTATCCAAAGATATCTTATTCAGGATTTTTAATGCAAAGCATACAGCATCTTTTAACAACTCGTGCACCTCAACATTGATAAATGAGAAAAACGAGCTTAATTCTTTCTCTAAGGAATTATACAACTTACCGTAAATATCCTGAGAAAAAAGATACTGCAATCTTTCTTTATTATAAGTGCAATTCGAAATTGAATAGACTTCTCCTCTTTCGATTTTGCACCCTTCCCTTAAAACTATAGGAAACCTCAAATGGTTAACAATGAAAGAATGATTCTTTCTTTGCTTCAAAGCATCTAATTGAAATTTCGTAATTTCCTCCAGATTTGCATCTTCAAAACCTGGAAAGGGAATATCACAGAAACAAGAACTATATGCTTTTGCTGATTCATACATAAACTCCAGTGAAACATCAGCATCAAAAGACATACCAGAGAACATGCCCTGCCCATTGTCTAAAAATGTAATGTTTTTAACCTGTATTTTTTTATGTTGAACAACCAAAAAGGCATTAATGATTTTTTCGATAATTTTCATGTGATCCTCTCTCAATAAAAAAGGGATCACTCCCATATGGGGTGTGATCCCCACATGGGTATAATTTAATTAAAAATCTGTAAGACCTAAATCTTTATTTCTACCACAAACTGTAGAAGATATAAGACGTTTTACTCGCTTTCGAGCACTTCGGCCTGACGTATCTTTCAAGTACATCGGTAATGACAATGATGAGATTTGATTACTTCGCTTATGATGGCAGACTATATAGCCCTGCCTCCACCCCGAACGCACAAACTCACGGATGCGGTTAATATATGCCGAAGCTTGAGATTTTGTACTTATCGATTCAGAACACTTTAAGTTCTGTTCGATAGAGTAAAGCTCAGCCGCCATTAATTTCACCTCATACAGGTCATCCCCATAACTTATAGTTTTCAACAGCTCTTCCTTTTCCCGAATGAAAAATACTTGCTGCATTCCAAGGATCAGGTCATAGGCCTCTCGAAAGAGGTCGATAAGCTTATTACGAACATAAATCATAAACTCCTCAAAGTGCTGAAGCCAGAAATAAGCCGCATTACTTATTTGTGAATTGTGAGAACAAACAAGCCCTTTAGCAAGCTCGACCTCTTCCTCCCGAAAAGTAAAGTTACTTTTCTTAAACCGACTTTGTTCAAAAATGCTTTGATGCATTTCTATCCATACAGAAACAAAACCGAGGGATTCAAATTCTTCGTTTAACAAATGTAAACTTTCGAAGATTTTCTGAATTTCGATCCCGATGTCATATGACAGTGGACATTCTTTTATAGAATAAACATAACCGGGTAGGAAGTGAGATAAATGCTCAGTTCGCAAATATAAACTGAATTTAAGTTCTGTCAGTGGTTGTTTCAAAGATAATTTAGATGATTCGCTTATATTTACTGGTTCAACACCATTTCTAATCAAAATAGCTTTTACCAGGTCCGTAGCTAACTTCATACAGCCTCCAGTCGTTATTGAGGCCTCCCTGATGCAGGTTGGCCATCAGGGAAAATATGTAAATCAATTAGCAACCAATCAGACCGTTGCCATTACATTGTCAATGTATCTGACAAGGGATGGGCGGTCGTCCTGTAAGGCAAAACGGCGAAGGTCATCAAGATTATACGCAGGAAGATAATCAGCGTAACCTCGAATACGAAGGTCCTCAACCACAACTTTTATATACTCAAATCGTCCAAGATTTCCTTTTAATGGGGGTTTTCCTGGACTAGACAGCATATCGTCTGCTTGCTCCCATGTGATTTCTTTAGCTTCACCACTATGTAGATCAAGATGGACATATATGAATGACTTATAATCTCCACGGCAACGAAGATAATATTTCGGATAGAAATATTTGTCACAACGCAACAAACACGTTCCTGAAGGACGAACTACGTACAACAGGTTTCTGTCATTTTCTAATATGCCATGTTTCAAAATCGTTATATCTATCTCATTATCATGCAGCAAATAGCATGACGATGGTTCATTGACGATGCGCGATTTTATAACAGCAGCAAATTTATTAAAAACTTCGTTAGTTTGAAAATTCATTAAAATGCTCTCCGATGTAAAACGACGAGCATCACCATAACGGTAATACTCCCGTTATGGGTTTTAATAGTTTATGGAATAACCATGTCATACAACCGACCATAGCCAGTAGTACCGCACATTTATTTAACTGAGCAAGCATCTCAGCCGTGAAAAGACCTTAAAGGCAGGTAATTATCACGAAGGAAAGCGGTTATCTTATCAATACAATTTAAAAAATAATATTGATAAGATAACCCCCCCCGCAAAATGCGGGGGAGTTATCGTTGTTACAGCTGATTAAGACATTCAGGAGCCCAGTGAATCGGGAATCCATCCTGCCCTGTTAACTGGAGAACATCGTTCCAGTCGATACCCTTTTTCCCATCAGGAATATCTTGTGCTGGTTCGAAGACTTCAATTGTCAGCTTTGATGCGGGATATCGTTTAGCCAAAAACTCAACCATGCGGCTTTGAAGTCGCTGAGCAGCTTCGATACCGGCACGAGTGCCTTGTGAGTTAGCAATATCCTTATCCGCCCAGATATAAAAGTTTATATATTTTACATCCGGCGGAGGCAGTAAAAAATCAGGAACAGTAACGTTTTCAAGGCACCATGCGGAGCTGGCTGCCCAGCATGGTGTTGAAGTCGCTTCTACAACAGAAAGCGCATTCTCGATCCCTTCAGCCACTCCCAGTGTCCAGGTCGAACTACCTGAATCATAGTGAGGGTCAAACAACTGAATTGAGCCACCTGTCATATCGGCAGGAGGCTTCATCATCAGCTTTGGATTTTCTACAGGTGCCTTATCACCGTTTTTGTCTACGTATGTTCTATGGATAGTCAGAGGCCGACCTCGGGTGTCACGATAGATTGCAATCATTCCCGGATAGATAATCGATTTCTGCTTATCTTTATCCCAATAGTAGATCCGGTTATTAAAGCCTAAATCCTTTGGTAAGTGACTCAGTAAGCGGGAGATCCCACGATTACGGAGGTACAAAGCAACAGGAGTATTAGGCTTTATTTCACCGGTATAGTGATACATCACATCAAGTTTTCGCATTCGCTTTGCCACTTCCTCTCGGTCAAGAGTTTCTGTGGCACGAACTGCTGATTTATAGCGTCGTTCATTTTCAATGTCGGCGTCAGTTAACGGAGCATGCAGATCCATCCCGAAAAAATCTGAGAGAATCTTTTTGCAAGTCTGCGTTTTACTTAATTCATAATATTTCGCCAGAACATCAATTCCGTCGCAAAACTCATTTACCGGAAAGTCATTATGGATCGCACATCCGGTATAAAGGTCTTTTTGCCGGAAACGAAACTTCGATTTCCCTGCGCCAGTAAACGGGCAAGGAACCTGGCTCGGGGCTTTTGCACAAGCGTCTTTGAAAGCAGGTATTCTTTCGAATATATACTTCCAGCCAGACACTTCAGCAATTCGAGCATGAACGAGTTTAATAAAGTGTTCAGATACTTCCTGTGGTTTACGACGAAGAGCCGGGGATGCATAAGTCATGATGATCTCTCTTATCTGGCATTGTGAGTTTCTCAATGCCTTCTGCGGTGCAGAAGACAGGGAGAAACCCACAACGCAGAATTTAAGAAAGAGGGCCCGGGGGCCCTCAACATTTATGCTTCAGTCGTGAAGCCATTATTCTCAAGACGCTGTATGTAGTTATCTACAAGTAACGCAGCCTGCTGGCTATTACCCTCCGCTATAGTGACTTCGCGGAAGATTCTTTCCTGAGGGCTATCATTGCTTATAACTTCACCAACACGTCCGAAAATACGGACTTTATGCATCGCACCGACTTTTTCATGTTCTACACGGTAAGTTTTTATCTGAGTCATATTTTGCTCCTTATTCCTTCATGGAGCAAAAAGACCCACCGGGGCCTTTTTGCCCCGATTGGGTAGAGTTTATTAAGAAAGTATTTGATGAACTAGCTTACTGACTTCAATAGACAATAAAGAAGTATCATCAACTGTTACGAAAGTGTCCGTTTCAAAACCAATTATTTCATCAGTCTTAATACCAACACCAACGATTTCTATTCCATTACATTTAGCCTTTTCCATAACTTCGACGATAGTAAATTCCGATTTATTCGGATAACCATCAGTTATAAGAAAAATTATTTTCCTATCGAATTGGCTGTCAAGTAACAGATCAACAGCTGCCATTAAAGCAGATCCCGTAGGGGTATAATAACCCTTACATCCAAGAGTGAATTTCGATAGAGATTCCTCAACGCTTTGATCAAACGTTTTGATAATCTCAAATTCACTTTCCTTGAAGGGAAAAACTATATTGGAGACATGCATTTTTGACAAACTTTCAGCGGCCATCGATAAAGCAAGATCTGACTTAATGGCATGAATATATCTTTCATCATTAGCCATTGACGCTGAAATATCACGAACTAATACGAGGCCAACATGCCCTCTATTTTTAGATTCGCTTTGAGCTCTGAAGACATCACGAACTCCCATTTGTGACAGAATTAATCGATTTCCATCGAAGGTAATTCCACGCTCATGAGTTTTGTTTCGGCCACGCATTTTAACCTGCTGTAAAACAGACAAGTCGCTACCGATTGAATGACTCAGAGACAAAGCCTCATTGTAAACATTCAAATCGATAAGGAGATCAGGGATATCCCATTCAGAAGCACCGAATTCGGCTTTCACGTCATCGGATACTTTTGATGCAATACCTTCAATCTCTTTAGCCAAAGCATCGTGATAATCTTCGCTATCCTCATCACTGCTAAGAAAGGCATCCAACAAATCTGCCAGTATCTCCCATTGAGCCGATGAAAAGTTACTTTCATCTTCAACGTTAGTCGAACTGGCTTCATCTGATTCACTCTCGGAAGGGTTAATCGCATCAGTATCGTCTTCAATAATGTTATCACCCGTGGGATTGCCACCGGTGGGTTCATTATTTCCCTCGTTATCTTCAGCAAGTTCTGAAGGCTCAGAACATCCCTCTTGAGCAAGATCAGCGTTATCGGAAGTATCTGCCTGACCTTCACTATCGTCCTCAGAATCATCCTCACGACTATCAGTCGACGTAAGCGATTTATCTTCTGATTCGGTATCGGTATCGGTCTCGGATTCATCATATGCCTCCTGCTCCTCCTGCTCTGTCTGCTGCTGTTGTTCCTTTGCCTCATCCCGCAGTCTCTCTAAAAGAGCCAGGGTCTTACGAGCAAGGGATTCACAGCCCTGAGTATTTTCACAACCAAGAGCATCATGAAAAATTTCCTCAACATCAGAAATTACTGGAGAAAGTATCTTTTGGGCATAGTCAAAAAACGGATCGAGGGTTTCTTTGTGACCTACCTGCTGAAGGACTTTTACTCGCAATGAGTTAAGCAGATACCACTCAATAAATAGGACAGGATTTTCCGGACGAGAAGATATATCAGGAGTCATCCTTCCGGCTTTAACCATCAGTGCGTAAGTGGCTGCAAGCCGCCGCTTTGCATCCGGATAATCGTTACCAACCTTCTCTTCCATCTGTACATCATCGAACAGATTTATAAGCCCGGTAAGACGTTTTGCCCTGCTATAAGCTTTACGTTTCTCAGCGAGGCTCTCAAACTCTGCATTCATTCCGTCATCGAAGCGTGTAAACCCTTCAGATGACATGAGAACACTATTAAAGGCGTCACTGTAAACCTCACTGACGGTATAGCGACCATGACCAGCTTCATGACAGGTAAAACCTTCAATCAGACTGACAAAGTCATCATCGCTATAATCGCCGTTTGGTAAAACACAAACTTTATTGACAGGATCAAAATACGGTCCTTTGGTATTGTCGTCTATTACAACTCTTACATCGCCTAAGCCGCTAATGACTTTTGCTATATTCTGTAAACGCTTAATATGGCGCGGCGATGATTTAAGATCTAATTTCATAGAATACCTCTTTATAAAAAAGGGGTACTCACCCAGATGGTGAAGTACCCATCTGGGGTTTTTAATAAAGCAAACAGTTACCAGCCTTTGAGCTCGATATCAAAACCATTTTCAGCATTGTCTTCCTGTTGCGAAACTGATTTCTCAGGTTCAGCTACAGAATCAGTGTTTGAAAACGTGCTGTTTTTTATATCGTTCTCTACGACAGGTTCAACCTGAAACACATTTGTTGAATCTAAAATAGCTTCAATACCTGTGTTCTGTAGCGCGTTCGGTTCTGTTTGTGAGCTTTGATTAAATGATCTGGTAATAGATTCCAACCAGTCAGTAACCTTTTGCTCTCCTGAAATAATACGCTTTAACATTGAAGCATCACTCATGAAATAAAACCACTGCTGTAACACCGCAACGTCGCGAGGTTCAGAAATGGCACCTTTAGGTAAATTATTCATTATGTGTTTTATAGCTTCTGCAAGTACTGCCGCCTCTTTATGTATAAACATGAAGCTAATGATCTTATTTTGCATTTGCTTCAGTCGGTCAATAGTACTTGAGCGCAAATTATTATTTTTACTAATTTTTTCATAAACCCTCATTGCTTCTTCTGCCAGATCTGTTATCAATTGTTCCTGATAGTAGTCCTGGGTTTCATCACCTTCAACGCTAATAGGCGTAAAAGGAATAAAGTGAGCAATATTAAATCTAAAGGATTTTATGAAATCATCTTTAGTTAATTTCAACTGATCAATCAAAGAAGACATTCTTGGGCTTCTATTTTTTTCAGCCTCAATATGCATCTCATAATTGTCTACAACGTTTTGAATACCTGCCTGAAACTCTCGTTCAATCTCTTGGGCCCCTTCCAGAAACTCTTCCATACTGGAAACTGGTAAAATCCACATATTGCTATAGCGGATGCACAAGCGTGAGCAAAGGGTTGATATTCTGCTGGTAATCGTACTTTTGAAGCTAAGGGCTTTTATGTCAATCCAACGTACTTCGCTTTTAGATACGCTTTTTTGATCCGTAATATCATCTCCATCATAAGACAAATCGATTTTATCGGTTCGACGCGATCCTTGACAGCCACTTATTTCAATTTTTGTTATAACTGCACCTTCCAGTAAATCTGGATATGATTTTGCAAAATTCTCAGAGATTTGTTTTGCAGATACTTTGTTAAGCATTGAAGTATTTAAAGTCATGGGTTTCTCCAAAAAAAAGGGGAAACCCTCCCCAACGGGAAAGATTTCCCGATAGGGTTGATATTAAAGCTTCTCTGGTGCAATTAAAAGAATACCGGGAAACTCAGCGGCAACATCATCATTGCCCATTGCTCCCTGATACATATAACCTTTTAATTCCATTTCTTTAATTAGACCTTCCATATTTATTTTACCATCATGATAAAACAATAAAGAATAGTCGTTATTCAGTTGCATAAGTCCAGTAAAATTAGTTCCGTTTTTTGCTATAGCAATGGTAGCAGCACCATCCGTACTTAAAAACGCACTAAATTCAAGATGGGATAACTCTGAGATACAAATATCAGAGGTTTCATAACAAATCCCATCTAACTCGACTTTTTTGCTGTGAAATACTCCAGCGATTTATCCTTGTCTTCGCCAAGAGAAAGATCTATAGCTTGAAGAACAAGATCGACCACATGTAAAGGTAAAGCAGAAGCAAAAGCTATTTTGAAAGTGTCAAGAAGACTAAAGGTTTTTAACGTCATCGACGTGCCAACCCAAGCTACTAATTGACGAATATCCATCACACTGTCTTCTGTACCAGAGTCATTTACTGCAATCGCTACTCTTACGAACTTCTCAATGACCTGAAAAGGCAAAGAGCTATATCGTTTAGTAAGCACATTGGTTAAAGCAACTTTGTCGGGCTTCTCCATTTCAACTATCAAGAACCGCTTTATAAAAGCTGCATCTTGACGTTGAGAAGAAACGAACCGGCGAGCGCCTCCACTCATGTTTGTGTTTGCAGTACCAATAAATCGCGTGTAGCCATTAGCAGTTATAACCTCACCACCATTAGCACTGAGTGACCAGGGCTTACGTTCAATGGGCATGTGAAGTTTTGCTGCCGTATCAGGATCGATTTTGTCCACTTCATCCAGAAGAATGAGGTGACCATTACGAAATCCCGTTACCAAATCGCTGTGTACAAAACCTGTATTACCACCATTAAGACTGCGCTCACCTTCAAGCTCATCAACTCGAATATTGCTGTTGATCTGCTTAATTGTCAGCGGCCAATTCATCATGTGGCTAATGTACATTACCATTTCAGTCTTGCCAGAACCGGACTCACCTTTAAGACACACACTTAAATCTATATCCGGACTGATAAGCAGTTTAACCACTTGTTCAAGTATTCGGGGATTTGGTATGTAGTCTTTGTTCAGCGGAGCTCGATACGAGGTTTTAGTTTTGAAAACAGGCACAGCCATCTTTGGATCCATTTCTGGAATACCAAAAAGGTCCTTTGCTAGAACTAAAAGATACTCACCTTTATCCACATAATGTTTTAACTTTATAACATCCGGGGAAAGAAGAGCTTCTAATTTTTCATAAGCATCAGAAGATGTTTCATTTAACTTCATAGCGGCATTAGACATTTTTAACTCCGGTAAAATGCAAACACCGCCCTCTGGCAGATGTTTGCCAGTGGCATTTTATTTGAGATTCATTTGGCAAATAGTTGCCATCAGTTTCCTGATTTGAGGCACATTATAACCAAGATGATTTCCCACTATTTCAAAAGCTTCAGACATGATCCATTCAAAATGATTTTCGAATATTGGATTTATTTCTAACTTGCCAAAAGCGTTTCGTTTAGTTAACAGATCACATGAAACAAGCTCGTCAAACAACTCTAATGTGGATTTAAAAGCTTTTATGTAAACATCCATAATTTCCCTGTCAGTCCATTTAACAGCCAGTTTTTTTTCTGACATTAAATAATCCTGATCAAAGAAGATGTCCCAGCCCATATCGTCATTGCAATCATGCAAAATGATTTCATCATCATTCCTGCATTCAGCTAATTTCGTGTTTTCACTAATCGAACGATGCGAATGATAATAGAGCCATGATTTTAATTCCGCTCTAAATTCACATGCATCAAGTCCATGAGATAAACAAGTGTATTCAAATGATTTTGACATATACCACCGTGTTTCAGCTTCTAAAAGTGGATTCACTGTGATATTACCATTGTCATCTTTGAAGAATAACTTTCTCCTCAACACTAGTTCTTTAATGATTTCCAAAGACTCTTCCATAGCGGATAGAAAAACAACATACACATCCTCAGGGGTCCATTCTATTACCAGACCACCCAAATCTGGGTTATATTCTTCAACCGAATATAGATAATCTGTTTCTGCTGCAAAATTAATTGTATGCAAAATCTGATTTTTAAGTAATTTGGATTTTTCATAAAGGTGATTTTCACGCCTTTCAGAATCATAATTTATCTCAGAAATGTTACTTTCATCTGATTTAAAGTTTAATCCGGACGTGTATGCATCATTTAAATGCTCTTTGGGTGAATCAACTATTTGCGTTATTTCATCTTCATCTATATCGAATATAGAAAAAAAACTAAGTTGATTACTACTTATTGCAGTAGCCCTAAATTTTTGTTTCATGGGGACTCCAAAAGGAGAAATCCCATGAAGGGATTTCTCCCCTTTAGGGTGGGTTTAATGTCAGATCTGATTAAAGCTACTTTGTCCAAAACCTTTTAGAGGTTTAGGTATGTGAGCCAACTTACTTGTTGCTACCACTCTCATGTAGTCAAGAGGATGTTCTCTCCCTTCAATCATAATAGTATCGACAACAATATAACCGGAGACCATCAACTCATCACCCTGATTTATACCAGTGAAACAGGTTGAATACATTTCAGGCGACACCTTGATTTGAACTGAAAATTCTCTCTCAGTGATTTCACCATCAACTTCTGTCTTCATCCTATTTTTGAGCTTTATTAACAAACCTATACTCTGGTCAGTCATTTTTTTCTCCACAGCACTGATAACTATCCCGGACACTTTTACTTCATTGATATATTCAAGATATGACATTTTCCGCTCCTCGATTTGTTCAAAGAGAAGCCCCGTTAGGGTTCCCCCTTAACAGGATTAAATAAATTTATTAGTTACATACATGAACGTGCAGACTACCAAACAGGCAATTCCGGCAATATGTAACCAATTTCTTGTTGGTTTAGTTGGTGCAATCGCTAAAGAGTTCTCCAACTTCTCTGTTACAAGACGTCGATTCTCTGCTTTAGCCGCATCATCTAAATATTGAGTTTCACGCTTAGCGAGAGTCTCAATTTTCGATTTTATTGCATGGTCCCATCCTTTAGTTTCAAAAACGCTTAACTCACTAAAGGTGTGCGTCATGAGATCTTCTGGGAAACCCAGTTTTTTCATTAACGGACGAATGGTATCATACATTTTTTCTACATTTTCGTAGTGGGCCTTTACTGCGACATCAAAACGCTTACGTAAAGTTAATTTTTCACGTTTGCAAATGATGTCCGAAACCCAATTTATTAACTGCTCATTTTTGAGTTCACTGGCTTTTTCAAGTGAGTAATCCAGATTATCCACGTCAAGAAATGAATTTAATCCGTATTTTTCAAACTCCTCAACAAGATATTTATCCAGTTCAGTTAAGCTTTTAAAAAGTGGTACATCTGGGGAAGCTTTAAGAAGCTTATAAGCTCCTTCGAAATCAATTTTCTTGACCACGAGCTCCACAACATCCACATGATAATAGCTTGAATAAGCAGAAAGCTTTTCGGCCAACAAAGACACAGGCTTAAGAGACTTAAGTTCAATGATATTTGGGCCGTCCTCATTCAAAATAACAATCAGTTCATTATCACGTTCTGTATATTTCATCAGAACTTCTAAGAGCTATTTGTTTAGCGCCTTATCCATCTCTGGAATAATTTCACTAAAGGTTTGATGAAGGGCTTTACTGCGAGCTTTATTTTTAGACATTTGGGGTCACCTATATATAGTAAGAAGGAAGAAACAAATTTTTGTTTCAACACGAAGGCAAAGCCTGTCATTCATCTCCCGTAAGCTATGAACCGCCTGATTTATACTATCTGGCATTAGAAGTACGCAACAAAAATAGCCCCAGGAGGAGCTAAATTAGTTACGGTTTGGTAAATTCAGATTGCCTTTTGCAGGCATGGGAAGTGCACCAGCGACAAAGGTGACATTTTGCCGGTGGTGTCTTACAGCTTGTTTAAGCTGGCCGCTTTTCACGGCTAAATCAACGCTTAACGCGAAAGTAACTTTAAGCAAAGTTACTCAAATTTGGGAGCTGATATTTAAGCTCATTGTTTTTATACTATAGCTTTAAGCATAAGTAAATGCCCATATCGAATTATTCTGTATAAAGTGGAGAAATTCGAATATTAGCTGCTTCTTTTATCTTTTCTTCACTGCATTCTCTTAAAAAGAAAGAAGGATCACCATACCACATTACAAAAAGTTGCTTTTCTGCACGCGTAAATCCAACATAAAGCAAACGTCTTTCTTCTTCTATTGCCTCCTCCCCAACTGATCTTTTACTTGGTATCTGATCCGCATTACAACTCATTATTATTACTTTATTCCACTCAAGACCCTTTGAACCATGCAAGGTTGATAGGACTACTTTCTCTGGGCTGTATTCCTCGTCCTTCTTCCTAGGGCCTAATGACATTGCAGCAGCACGATTTATCATATTCATCCAACCAGTCTTTTCTGCCCACTGTTTACAAGTGTCTAAAGCAATTTTTGTTAAGGTTGCTGTACCTTTATTACTCCTCATCTTGATTGACGACGATTCCATCCATTTCGTAAGGTTGGCGAAACGTTTTGCTATCTCAACTTTATCAGAACTTTCCTGGGTAAAGCGCACGAAGTTTGAATGTAATGTTTTTGTTTCGAGAGAACTGTCCTCCGGGATGGCAAGGTCGCCAAAAGTAACTTTTCTTCCTCTCATACTCAATGCCACTTCATCCAAAACTGATTCCTGTTCTCCAAACAATGCCAATACTCTCTTCATTAAGCGAGGATCATTTGATTGTCGGAAAAAGGCCATAAGGCTTAACACATCGCTTGTTTCTTTTTCATCCCAGAATGATTTACCTCCGTAACGAATTACTGGCTGTTCGATCAAACTTTCTAGCTCATCCAAGTGAGCATTATTGCGGCTTAGAATTGCCCATCCATGTGGATCCTGATTTATAAGGCTTAAAATACCCTGTATCTGTTCCTCCATATCTACATATGAACGAAAAGTGACCTTTCCCCCTCCCTTTTTTGCCGAGCGTAACTCTTTGGCATAACGGTAAACATTCTTTCCTATCAGTGCTCCGGCCACCTCTAAAATTTCAGGTTCACACCTAAAGCATGTGTTTAAGTAAAATATGTTAGGTCTGAAGTGTTTTTCAAACTGTTGAAATATTTTGACTCCTCCTGAGGATCTGAAGGAGTAGATGGCCTGATCATCGTCTCCAACTATACTCGTATAGACTCCAGCTCTTGTATGCAATGCTATCCATGAGAATTGTATAGAGTCAGTATCCTGAACTTCGTCTACTATCAAATGTGTCAAATCTAACGTGCGCATTTTTCCCGAATGCATTTGACCGACAACAAATTTTGAAAGAGCATTGAGGTCCGCCACATGGTCTTTCTGGCATAACGCCTGATAGGTATTAAACAAATGGATCTGTTGTCTGTTATGCCGAACTGAAATCACATCCGTATCCATTTCTCTGCCGATAGCATCAATAACGAATTCAGCTTCAGCAAACTTCATCGTTACACCGGATTCTTTCAAAGCCCGGTGAATGACAGATCTCTGTGCTGGCCCTATCAACATCTTTCCCGGCCAGCGAATCATGTCCAGTTGCTTCTTAACGAGTCCGTGAAAAGTATCCACCAGCACCCGGTCAAGATCCTTCTTGCTCAATCGCTTTTGTAACTTTGCTGCAAGTGCGTTTGTTGCAGCGCGAGTAAAGGTCACCATCCCGATTCTTGCATATGGATACTTTTTGAGAATCGATATAACCGCTTCTATCATGGTGAACGATTTGCCTGATCCAGGCGCTGCTATCACCATATTGTTTGCGCTAGCATTCTCGATAACAGGTCTTTGCTCTTCTGTTGGCTTACCCATTTCAACCTCATTACTTCGTTTTAATAATTATACATTTTTATAAAAGCGCTTTTCTTGTGTACTGCTGGTTCTACTGGAAATCACTTTTTTTCCTTTTTTATGCAATCAGGTTGTTTGTGAAACGCGTGACTATGGAATAATGGTTCCATCTCCAAAAGACATTACAAAAAGGGCTTTAAATGAAACTTTTACGTTTAGTATCTCTGGTCTCTTCTGTCGTCATTGGTTTTTCCCTATCGGGTTGTGCCGGTGACACCGGCACTACGCCAGGCACCGCTCTGAATGCGTACAGTCACGGCCAGTACTGGCATGCTAATGCAAATGATTCTGTCGCCAAGAATGCCTATTCGTTTGCTGGTTTCGACGTTAATTTTAAGGAGCAAGAGGTTACTCCTGGAGGGGATGCCGACAACTTTCTTTCTAAGTATCTCATCAATAGTTCGATGGGCTACGTAACAGGCGGTCTAAAAGGTTTTGGGATCATGAGCCTCAGCTCTTTGTACAGTTCTTCTGACGCCGAATACATCCAGGTCAATCAATACCTAGTGTTCGTCCCCAATCCAAAAAAATTGCCTTACAATGATGAAAGTTTGGTACGTGAGGGAGCTAAGTATGTTTTTGAGCATACAAAAGCAACTCAGGCCTCATTTGGATACAACCCTGAAAAACAGAAAGCAGCTCTGGCCACATGTAAAATTGATATGGCAGTCGTCAATAAATGGAGTACCTGTGATCTGCCCTCTAAGCCTGATGCTGATGTTTTCCCTACAGATTCAATGTACAGCTTTCAGGCGATTCGCCCCGCAACAGGAACCGAAATTCCTGAGCTAAACCTTCCCGCTGGTGATTACGCTGTAATTCGTTATGTGTTCATCCCATTTAAAGGAAACGAAACAAGCGCTGATTTTTCGGGTATCATTTTCCGTTCTGATAGCCCAAATACAACAACTCCAGGGGGTGTTGCAGCCTCCATCAACGGAAAAGATTATTACCTCTTTACCGGTGAATACGGTAAAAAAGGCTTCCCAGAAAAAACATTGAAAGCCAAGTAATTAAAAAAGGGGCCTAACGGCCCCTTCTTCAATATTTCGGCAACTGCTTGCCCGTAACCGGATCCAGCGTAGTTGAACCTACCTCACATATGGCCGGTCGAGGTAAATAGCTACAATCTACATTTTCCTCTTTTATAGCCTGAGCATTTTCTTGTCTGGCCTTTATCATATTTTCTTCACCGCCCATTGCTTCCTTGGTACGTTCTGATGGAAGTTGATAGTTCTCATTCTGGAATGGTAAGTTTTCCACAATTGATTCTTCGGAGAATTTTGAATATTGATCAGGAACTTCTCCTACCTGAACTGCATCATTAATCCACTCCGTCAGATCAATTTTATCGAAATCCAGTTGCTGTATTTGCTTTATTGATAGCCCCACGCAATTAGAGGCGACAGGGTCTATTCCTAATTGCGGATAAGCTTGTTGCATAATAACGCGTGACAACATGGAATTATAACAGCACATGTCTGTTGCTTTTTTAACGCATTTCTTTGTGAAACCAACATTCAGATATTTGACGCATCGTTCCGTATCTAATGTAAAACAGGATTTTTGATTCTTATGAATAGAAGCTTCCATCTCTTTCTGGTCGCATGCTACCAACATTTCTAAAAGCATTTTAGTGACCTGATAGGCTGTATAAATCCAACCGATCACGTTTAATGCAAGCATAAAGTTTTGAACCGCAGCCGAGAAGACAACCTCTCCTCCGGTAGTAGCAACGTTCTTAAAGACAAAGTCACGAACTGTATCTGGTAGCAATTCGTAGGCTTTCTTCATTGCCATCTGCTTAAGCTGACCTATACCGAAGCTGGACATTGTTTCCTGTGCCAACTGGCCAGCACCTCCTGCCCCTCCAGAAGTTGCGGAAGACCCAACTGCCCTGCTTAGATTACCAGCGACGTTTTCATATACGCTCGTTAAGGAGCTCGTGACGTTGTTCCACATTTGCCCTACTGTTTTACCAGCTGATGCAGTCCACTCTCCGACCGCATTAGACATAGAAGCCCATGTACCTGTATCACCGCCGGTCCATTTTATTAGCTGAGCATTAACTCTGGTCCAGTTTGTGTTTCTGATCATAGATCCGGCAAGCATGATACCTTCAAGTGCTCCTGCGGTTCCCTGTGGTGCTTCGCAGCAGTCCGTCTTTGCCAGGCCATTTACAAAGCCTACTGAACGACCACACCATTCAGGTTTTCCTTCAAAGACGGAACATGAATTGGCATCGTTAGGGTCTTCGCATTTGGCTTCGCCCTGCATGTACTGAACCATGTTTGAATAAGCCGCAACTTTTCCAAAATCGTTGTTCTCTTCCTTTGGCCCAGTTTCGCATGTTCCACCTGAACATGGGATCATGCCAACACAGGCATTTGTAGAAGATTCAACCTCCCGAACTACATCCTTCCCTCTGTCACAGGTGTATTTCTGTTCATACATGTAGCAACTGTTAGTGCCCTCATCGAACCAACCCTCTGCACATGTTTGTTTATCGAGTACACATGCTGCATCATTTTTATAAGCACTACATGCATCAGGCATACTCTTTATTTCTTCATAGTTGTAACAGAGGTCCTTTCCATTAGCGTCTTTCATAATTTTTCCACTAGCGTCATAAGAGCAAATTTTGTCTTTGGCCAATGGATCACAAAAGTAGCCTTCAAGGTTTGTCTTCCAGGTAAGAAATCCTTTATCACCTTCATACAGAGGCTTTGCCAATGAAAGCACGCTTTCCGGAAGCCGTTTTGTGCCAACATCCATATCTTTAAACCGATCGAAACGGCAGAATGTATTCGGAGCTTGTACAGCATCGTAACAACCAGCTGGTTCCTGGACGTGCTTATCTTCGAGCTTCATATTTTCAAAAGTCAGCTCAACCTCAAAATACCCTTCACCCTTCCCACCAACCCATACTCTGGATGCCATTGTCACTTCTCGATCAGGCTCCTCATACACCGATTTTCTGACCTTATCAGTCACATCGTAAACCTTGTCGAGTTTCCACGATTTTTTTAACTCCCAAGATCCCTTAGGAGCCGGATAGTCACTTTCTCGATATGCACCATCTATGTGAGCAAAAATCTGCGTGCCATCAAGTGTTACCCGCATGTGGTCATCCCACTCCGCGTTAACAATCTTTGCTGAGGCCAATTTTGCATCCGGATGGAATTTTAATGTCAGTTCGTTATCATATACCCCGTCACTCCAGTAGTTGTCATCACGGCGACCAAACCATATACGCACACAATTATCGCCGCACATCGACATGTCTCCGTTTCCGCCTGAAATGTAAACAGGGACTGAAAAATCACGGGTTATCGTGCAGCTGCTGAAGTTATCTTGCTTAGGCGAGTTACAGTAGAACTCTTTGTAATCAGGATAGTGTGTGGTTACTGTTTTTTTAGAGGTCTCAACATTACAGTTCTGAAGCCAGTTTCCAGTACCAGCAACAGCATTTGTTATCTCATTTCTCCCCGCAGTAAACATGGGATCGTTAGGCTTTATAGATGATGCCGGGTTGTCCTTGTTAGCATTTACGAGGGTGCGGTAGGCAACGCCATCATAACTTTGAGCATCAAATAACTGGCTTTTCCGATTCTTTATATCGTTTACAAAGCCATCCTCATCCCCATAACGATCTGCGGCATTGAACTTAATATCGCTGTGCTTTTGCTCTGAGCTGAAAATCTCTCCGGTATTTGTTTTGGTTCCAGGAGTAGTATTGGGATTACTGCTTATACCAATGTTGCCATTAGCATCCCGAGAGAGCAGCTTTGCCCCTTCCTTGGTATAGTTTGAATTGATTGTCCCTCCAGACATACTCGGCAGTTGTACGGCGCTACCAATGGACTTTCCATCGGATGCGGCATTTTTCATGACACTTTCATTTGAGTTCCCTGCCCCATACTTTCCGAGATTAAGATTAGCGGATTCGGCTTTACCCACGTATTTCTCGGTGATCTTCCCACTGACATTCTCGCCTGAATCCGCATTCTTGTACTTCTCAACAATGTCCTGAGCACTGGTTGTCGCATTGCGATTTGCGTTAGGATTAGCAAGATTAAAGTTACTTTCGAGCTGGTCAAATATAGCGTCTGCCGCATAAATACGAGGAGTCATTACCATATTTATGAGAGAGATATAAAAAGCCCAACTCATAGTATTGGCAATCATTGATGCAATAATAGTTGAAGCTATCGTTTTTCTAAGTTTCATTATTTTTACCCTTAGAAATCAAGCGCCTGGTATATATCTGACGCAACAGTCATTGTAACGCCACAACATATAGACATAATTATCATTGCCTATTTTTTTGCGCCCACCTTTAAGGGTTGACCAGTCATGTACCGAATCACCAAGACGATGACAGCAATCCGGCCCTTTCGCCTCAGGAGTTGGGAAAAGCATTGAAAGCCGATACTGGGAACGAGGTGTAAAGTATTCCCACGTTTTCTCACACATTGCGTCTGCTCCCATCGTTCGCATCAGCATTCCCTGGCGATGTAGTTTAGTCAGAAGACGCTGGGTTATCAGTGAACTCGTCCTTACAGCGTCATCATTTGCGTAAATGTGGCCGGTTAATGGATAAAGGTTGCCATCGCATCCGGCACAAAAGTATGCAGCGAGATTATCCTTTCCTGCTGTTACTGCTACACAGTCAGCAGCGCACACCATTGAGGCAATTGGGTTTGCAAAAACTACTGCCTCTGGATTCAGGACGAGTGTAAGCAGATCACTTTCCCACATAGGGTCCACTTCGCTTATATAGGTCAGGCTGGCATCTATATAGGGTTCAGCAGTGCACTCGCCAATAATCAGTAATTTGAGCATTGTCATGATTGGGAACTCCCAAAGATGAACATCGTAAAATCCGGCTTCAGTTGCTGTCATTGGCTGATTTGTGTTGCTTTTACCAATATCAAACTGCGATTTTTGAAGCATCGTGCCTTCAAGAAAGGGGCTGCACCAGGGGCTCTTTACAACTTCAACAATCTTCACCGGCTGAAAGAAGCTCAATTGCCAACCTATTTCCGGTACGCCGTTCTGATCTGTGCAGTAGCAACCCGGACGTGAAGGAGCAGCGCCTTCTGGAGCTGCCCCTATGCCCATTATCCTCATGGGAAAAATGCAGCTCCAACAGATATTCTTAATCAAGCCCTGCCACACTCCAGCTGACTGACACATAGCCCCAGGGACTCCAGCATCTGCTGCCATAGCCATACCCGGTATAGAAAGCGAAAGCATAACTGCTACAATGAACTCTAAAAGTAACTTTTTGAATTTTTTCACCATCATGCTCACTTGGATGTAATAAATGTTGCAACACTTTCGATATAGTCGACGGCTTTGGTAAAATAACTTCTCATCTGGTCCGGATAATTTAGCGTCAGCCATGTTGCAAAGAGAGCGCCTATAATAAATCCGAGTTTCATCTTATTTTTCCTCTGAAAGATTTGGGGCTCCGATACCACGGACTTCTGCCTCGCTAAACAGGGTGATCCGGAATTTATCTTGGTCAGTAGTTATAAGCGCAGGTGTGTTTTTAATCTGAAAGCGTGAGATGATCTGTTCGTTAACTTTAAACACCTTACCGTTAAATTTTTCACGTAAATCATTTAGGTGATCCCATCCATTATCTTTTTGGATACGGGTAAACATTGGCATTACTTTTCCACTACCCAGACGTTGTCGATACTGCTGCTCAGCCCATACCAGCTGGCCCGGATTGAGTGGATCGAAAATTATCATCGTCAGGTTTTGAGGAAATCTCGAAAGTGGATTAATCAACTCACCGGCGGAAGCTATTACACGGCCCTGCTTATCTTTTACGTCCTGAGTGACCCTCACTGTAGGGTCAATTAAAAATTCTTTGTGTTCCTGGGCAGGAGGGAGGTCGACCATCCATTGATTTTTCCATGTGTCAGAAACGGCCCTTTTTTTTGCACCTTCCCAGTCATATTTTTGTGCACGTTCTTCCAGTTCTTTAATGATGCTCTTTTCTTCAACGGGATAAGTGGTACCAGCAACCGGGAAAATATCCTGATCGGGTTTTTTAGCAAGTTCTCGCTGAAAAAACTCAACGTTGAAGGAGCCTACCATTTTTGCAAAACGAGCTTGCTCCCTAGAAATAATTGTCGGTACTTGAGTTACTTGATACTGACTGAAGCTATCAGGATCAATTGTAATCAAAGGAGATTCAAATTTTCCTTTGACAATCATTTGGTTTATTGCTGCCTGTGTCTCTGGTAGCCGAGTAGTTCCTTTCTTTAGACCATTGAAAACTACACGAGCTTTATGCTCTGAGGCCGTACGTAGAAGGTCTTCCAGTACATAATCCGGCAAGCTAAATGAAGCAAAGATCGTTATTCCATTTTCAGTTGATAGTGCTTCTTCACGTGTGCTATCCATTTTTCTTTCGAAGTCAGCAGCTGTGATGCCCGAGGAACCAAACAATTTTTCGATATTTTTAGATTGTCCTCGCATGACTTCCGGCTTATTTTCCGCAGCTTTCAGAGCCGCTTCATTAAGGCTGGCGTTTTCTTGAATTTCATCACGTCTTCTAATTATATCGTTGACAGCTTCAGAGTTATTACTTTGGGCCCTGATAGCCTGGGTATGGTCTATAACTGCTTGAACACTATCCGCATTCATACCGGGGACGTAACCACGGTTTATTTGCTTGCTCAGGTCCTGGTTTTTTTGGAGTGCTTCAGCTTGCGCTATGTACTTCTGCACATCTGGTGATTTTAGCGTAGCATCAAGGCTAAGAGCCCCATCTGGCTGCTGTGCACCTTTAGCCTGTGCCCCAAGCCCTTTTGCTTGCTGAGCGATTAGGTCAGCATCATGTTGATACTCAGTGCTTGCATTTGTATTACTTAAAACTGCACATAACGCAAGTCCAGGAAGTATTGGTAAATATTTTTTATTTACATTAAAAGATCGCATATGTTTTCCCAATTACTGAATTCAGCTTTACTGTTCCCCAAAAACGGGAATCCCATGAGTGATCGGTTTGCCCAATTAGGAAAACTTCGCCTTCAGGAATTATCAATTCTTTTTCAATCAAAATGGACGGAATATTGTATTTCTTCGAAATACGACGTGCATTAGCTTCAAAAAATTTGTCCCCGTTATAAACCCCATCCATTGTTACTTTAAGTTTGTCACCGCCCACACCGGCAACAATTTTTATGACTCGTTCATTTTCTGGGATAAAACGTACCGATTTCGGCATGTTAAATGCTATGAGTTCACCAGTTTTAATACTTTTATCCGAATGATCAATCATATAAAAATCAGCAGGCAGGCACCCATTCAATAAACCGTATCCAAATGTATAACGGGTGAAAAAGACACACATAACGAGAATCAGCAATAAAATATTAAGGGGGACATACCAATCCAGTATAAGCAGCCCTCTCTTTTTAGGTATGTAGTCGCTCATATTTTTCTCACTGGCACTGAAGAATATTTTTACTAGGCAGATGCACCTCTATCCAAGTAACTATTATCCATGTTTTTCAACGCTCGGAAGTCTGCAAACTAACCTAATATTCACCTATAAGAATGTTAATTCCTCAGCATGTATACGCAGCTTTGTTAGCGGCCATGAAAGATGCCTTTGGAGCAAAGTTACTTTCCGACATTAATTTTTCAAAGGTCCAATTATTGGGTATAAAAAAGCCGGGACATAATGTCCCGGCTTTATATTTAAAAATTAACTACTCACTGCTTGGTATTGATACAGTGTTTTCAGACTTACTTGCCTCTTCAGCCGGTCCGAAAACTGTCACGTGCTGTGTTGCAAAGTCTCCACTATCATCATAAGCAATTACTTTTATGTCCTGCTTACCACGGTTAAGGTTTTTAGAAAGTGTAGCCGTACTACCGAAAACGTTCCTTAATTCGCCGTTGATGAACCATTCATATCTAACCATTTTTCCATCAGTATCATCACATTTATTGGTAAAGCTCCAGCTTAGGTTGGTTTCCGTGTAGCTCAATGTACAATTAGGCACTGCGTTTTTAACGACATCAAACTCAACAGATGCTGAACCTCTCTGTCCAAGTTTACTAACAACATCAATTGTAATCTCGTATTTCTTTTCTTTTAAACCCGAGATCAGTTGAGCCCAATAATTTTTGCCGCTGGGTATTACTTCACCGTTCACCTTGTATGTGACCGTATCTATCGAGTCCGCCGAATGAGATAGCTTGATGTTTGACCTTAAGGTTACATCGAGTGGAGCTCTCATATATTTGTTAGAGAACTTGGGTGTCATCTCAACGTTCATTGGCGTTTGTTCATCGACAACAAAGGTATTTTCGATACGCTGTTCATTGTTTCGGTTATCTTTGAAAACAACCATCAATGTATATTTGCCAGGATTTTCAATTGTAAATTCTTTGGTGTCACCTTCATCTTTAGTGATTACCAGATTCTCTTTGTCGTAGATCCATTCACGGGAATAAGTAACACCAGGATAGTCTCCATCCTTAATACCGCTCAACGCAACGCGTAGGGTGGTCGGTGCCATGTCGTATTTAAGTTTGGAGCTTATTTTCATCTCGGGAAATTTATAAACCCACGATTTGACAGAAACTCTACGGGTAGAAACCGTATTCTCCTTATTGTCCGCTAACCATGCACTGTATTCAAAAGCAGCATATCCCTGTTTATCCAACATTTGCTCAGTAAGGGTAACAGACAGTGAAGAGCCCTTAAATGTCTGGCCATCCGGTGTTTTCCATTCTTCAACTACGTTATTACCATTCTGGTACTTACTGTTAGGGTTCGTGAACTTACCTTCCAAAGTAACTTTTTGACCAACCTCTACCTTTGAAACCCCCGTTACCGAGACAGAAAGGCGCTTGGGTTTTGCGGCTGCCAACCGAGCAGACGTTTCCTTCCATGAAGACTCCTCTGCCAGTTCATCGGAATCAAGGTAACGCATCCGGGCATAAATCGTAGACGGTAGGGTATCAGCTGAAGCCACAGTGTAAGTTGTATCTCCCTGCACCCAGTTGACTTTATCCTCTGACCAGAGAACCTCAGCGGTGCCTGCTGGTATAGGTTCATCGTTATCAAGCAGGGTTACAGGTATATCTGAGCCCTGAAGAATGTCTGTAACATCTATACTGAGCTTAGGCTGCTTGTAGGTAACTACCGTTAAGGCATCTGTGTAGGAAATCTTGGATGTGAATTTATTAGTCATTTTTGCCCTATAAAGCCACTTTCCTACTTCTGTCTTTTTGATACTTACACTTCTCTTTCCGGTCATGTCGGAAAGCATGGTCCAGGTTTGACCATTATCAGAGGACTGCTGCCATTCGGTGGGGGCGAGTGCATCAGAGTTAGCCGTACTGGCAGATTTGAAGCTTACCAGAGTACTAAGTGGGATCCTTCCGATAATAAGGCTTTTCGACAGGTTACCCTCCAGTTCCTCACCTTTATAGATTCGAATGCCTACAGCACTGGTCTCACGTTTCATTTCAAAATCAGAGAATGGCGATCTGACCTTAGCCACACCAACCAGACGCATATTACCCAGATCCATATTTTCAATTTTAATCTTGGTTTCGACAATGCCCGCATCATTGACCGGCAATGCTTCAGTCAGCGCAGTTCTTTCGTATGTAGTTTTATAACGGCCTGTTTCTGGATCTTTGCCGTATACACTTTTTTGAGAGTATATCGTGACGTCCCATTCTCCCATTGTTTTACGGTCAAATGCACTTTTACGTGTGGAGTTGTTATAACGCCCCACTGTTACCTTTAAGGGCACTTCAAGAGATGTGGCTGTTTTTTTGTCATCCACTTCCATCGATGCTCGAATATTGAAATCAGGCACCGTATATACGTTGAGGGTGTCTGTAGTTCTTAATTCTGGATCCTTTGAGTATTCTACAGCTATGTCAAAGACGTTCTTTGTCCACAATGGTGCAGCAGCAACCTTGACCCTTTGTACAAAGGTCGTTGCATCGTTGTTTGAGGAACGATTTTTAAATGACGTTTTGACAGCCTCAGAGCCGTTTTGAGAGACGATCATCGTAACGTCAGCTGGTACCACCTTCGCTAATATTCGAGCGGCCTCCCCCCCGGTCGTATAAGCCAGAGCAGTGTTCGGATTGATGCCTGCTATGACTTTATTCTTTTTGTAAGAGATGATCGGGTTGTATGGTAATTGTGTGGTCAGAGTACGGCGATTCCTTGCGGAAACCGCTTTAGAGCCCTTCCCGTTAATCATATAGACTTGATAGTCGAGCAGATTCTCACCTGTTTTATTAAAGAATCCAGTTAGACCCGGGGTACGTCCTTTAAAATAGAACTCCAACCCATCAGGGACATTGTTCCACTGAGGGTAGCATGCTGTAACATCTGATTTTTCCCCATACCAGGCGAGGTAAGCATTCGCATTTTCCTCTGTGGTAAACAGAGTGCATTTATCACCAGCTGTTTGACTAAGCAGGTCCGTATACTGACGTACGCGCGAGTAAAGAGTTACGTTTTTTTCCAGATTCTTAAGAGTGAATCCAGTAGGTTGATAAGTGAACACGGTACTGAAATTTACATTTTTTCCATAAAGGTTTTCAGCCACCACAGTAATCTCGTGATCCGAATTAACTGCTAAATCGTCTCCAACCGGCAGGTAGTAAATACCTTTATAATTTGTAGGTGTTAACGAAACTACTTTGTTGTCTATTGTTACTGATTTTATGTCAGCAACCCCAGCCTGCCCCTGGAAAGCTGCAACGATAATCTCGTTCAGGAAGTATACGGGTGCTCGTTTAGTTAATACCTGCCCATCTTTGAGAACCATAAGCGTTGGGTTATCAGACAGCATCAGTTTGCTTTCAGGCTCAGTGTACGTAGAAGAGTTTTTGCTCGTATTTTCTACTGTAAAAGTCGCTGCGTAGGACCCGTTTATAAGATCCGTTAAGTCAAAGATATAGAGGTACTCATCACCGACTTTTTGAGGTCCACTTACCGGCTGTAAAGTTCTACGTAAAGGGGTTGCCCAGGACTGTTTGAAATCAATCTCAGTGCCATCATCTAAAGTCACTTTAGTCGTCGGCTTAAACACGCCATCCGGAGTCATAGTGAGCGACATAGCTGTTGGGAGCCACCATTCACCTTCTGTTTCTTGCTGGGGTACCTTAACGGCCACAGCAACGGTTTTGGCTCCGGTATAGATGTCCTGGCCACCTACTTTGATTGTTTTAGCCTCATCGGTAAAATTCCAAAGTGTATGGTCTACTACAGGAGGCCGATAATCCCAGTTAACAACAAGCTTTTTGGATTCAGGAGGTGCGAAATAATTATTCTTAGAGTTTGCTGTAATTGTGATATCACGTGAACCCAAAAGTTCATCTGTATCACTGGCCTTAATGCTTCCAACTTCAATGGTACAGGAAGTTCCGCCAATAGGTACTTCACAGGCGGAGCCTGAACCTATTGAGATGTATTGAATATAATTGCGGGGTTCAACAGAAACAGCGATATCTTTGATCGCTTCATCCTTTAAATACGATTTGAAAGAAAAGCCGTCATAGACTAATCCGTTCAGGGATGATTTAAGACCGGTGATAGTTGGTTTTACCGGTGCCACACTTTTGATTGAATATTCACCTTTTACTATTTCAACTTTTTTCCGTTCAGAACCAGAGAAGTAAGAAATCTTGTAAGGTAGTTTTAAATCACCGGTGGTGTTGGGAACGCCTGAAAGAGTGAAGCCGTTAGAAGTTAATCCCAAGGTATTGGGTAACCACTCAAAAAAACAAACGAGGTTATCAACAGAGGAAGTCGCTCGATCATCAACCGTTACATTACAGGCTGTGCCTGCACCTGAGGCAGTGATAGTGTTAGAATTAACGTATGCAACAAAGTCGCCCGGCCCCGGGTCAAAGGATACGGCTGGCAAATCAGCCTGTAGCTTTCCTGAAATCATAATCGCTTCAGCATAGACCGCTTTAATCGGAGCAATTAAAGAAAACAACAGGGCTAAACCTAAACCTGATTTTCTCATGACGAATACCTGTTTTTCTGAGCAAAATTAAACTCACTTTACGATGAAAAACAGAAATATCCGTTCGTATAACATTTAAAAAAACCTGTATTTTTCCGTATATTCCGTATGTTAATGCGCTATTTTGAATTCTTGGCTTCAGATAAGCGAAGCGCGGTAATTATAGACTCGGAGCTTACCCAGGGCGTTTTTTGAGCAAGATATCCAAGTATGTAGAGGCCAATTTTAACGCAATCCATTTGTGAGACAGGGACCATGTGCATGAAGGGTTTTAAGCCATCTTTATCGACTGGAACTATCCCTGCGGATAACAACAAACCGCCCCTCTCGTTTGGGGTAACGCTTATATTTTTGTATACGACGTGGCCATGATGTGAGGTTTTCCTCTTATCAATCTTTAAAGTATGCATGATTCTAAGAAATACAGATGCCATCTGCATAACTTCATTCGTCGACAATTTTAGAAGTACAGAACGGTTTGAGCCCCAGTCATAATCTTTTTTTGCGTTCCTTGGAGCGACGTGCAATGTAAGATAATAATTATCAATCTCATTTGAAAAAGGTGAAGGTTTTGATGAGCTAACATCTTCATTGTTCATCTCAATGACAAGGGCTGCATCCTGACCAAATGCTTTAACATTATGGTTTTTAAGAGCGAAGTCTGAAGTTGCCATATAAAAAGTCACTTTTGATAAAACCACATACCGCCTAATGATTCATCATCGGCAAGATGCTTGAAATTTGATAGTGTAAATCCTGTTTTGGTTTCAGAAATCACCAGGCTGTAAGATGCCGTATGTACAAGGCGAGAATTGTTTAGATCAAGATCATCACAAAAACCAGGGCTTTTGACGGGGTCAGCCTTTTCAACAAAAGTTACTTTTGAAGCGATGCCGTTGATCACGATTTTCTCGTTATCAGCAATTTTAATGTTTAAAGAAGGCGAGCTTTTATCACATGGCAGGAAGAGTGATGTCTTTTTAAATGTGTTTCCAGTGAAGTCCAAAAGGTCAGGTTTAACCGGAACATTGTTTAGGATTTTATAAACTCCAGCAAATGCACATAACACAACAAAACCAGATAAAACATATCTAATCTTAGACTTCATCCCCCAGTTCCTCTCCTAAAAGTTTTAACGCGCTTACGCACATAAGCCTCAACTGATACAGTAAGTTATCAGCGGTTATTCCACCAACGAAGGTAACTGTACGTCGTATTGATGCTCCGCCAGGCTCGCACTGGATATGGCCAATACCAGAATCACGGAGGAAGTCATTTTCTGCACTTACAAGGTCTGACTCTACAGGTGGAATGATAACTTCAATGAGTATTGTATCAACTGGGGCCCACTCCCAATCGAACTTAAGAGAGGAAATTGGGGATATAGAAACAAGAAGCTCATCAATATTAAAAATTACGGGTTTTATTCCCATAACCTCAGACTGAATGAAGTGGCTTTCTACCATAACTACCGGAAACTCTGAAATAGTCAGAACTCCGATTAACTGGTCTCGGCGTAAACCATGTATTAGTGAGTTGCGAGATAGCATTCGATCAGCCTTTATTATAATAATCAATCATTTGGGACAAGGACAAAAGGGATTACAGAAACGAAGATTCTACATGAACATCGTTGTCAGTGACCTTAGGTCCATCGGGTATAAGGGTATCAAAAAATCCTTACATAACCATTAAACCACAAAGACTTTTTACGTAAAATAATAATTAAGTACCAGATTTATTAAGATAATTCTTAGGTTTTTTACAAATTTAGGAAAAATCCGCACTTCCTGTAACAGCATCCAAATTAACCTAAAATACCGTTTCATTAACAGTAATTTTACAGATTCAGCTGAAGCCTGAGTTTATTATAACAAAAAAAAGGCCAGCAAGTATGCTGGCTTTCCTGGTAAGACAAGTTGAACTCAGAAGTCGATTGTACTGTCTCTCACCTATCTTGCCAAAGTCGCTAGTCGCTTGTTTGCCTTAGCTTTAGATTTTATGCTTATGGAGGCGGTTTGATTTTCATCCGATACTTTTTCTAGCACTGGCACCACAGAGGAAATGGACTTTTCTTTTGAAATTTTGGATGCACCTGGGCTTTGTTGAATAAATCAGATTTCGGGTAAGTCTCCCCCGTAGCGGGTTGTGTTTTCAGGCAATACGCACGCTTTCAGGCATACCTGCTTTCGTCATTTTGTTCAGCGCTCGTACCAGGGCCATAG
>NZ_QFRV01000222.1:0-1235 GCF_004136805.1 Enterobacter cloacae complex sp. GF14B | reverse complement strand
AAGTGGCGTGAAAGAGAAGGTAAAAACTAATTGGTAACATGAAAGCTATCTAGGCGGTTTGACAATGGAAGGTAAAAGAAATAAGCTACGAAAGTAAGCAAGAAATGTAAACTAGGCGAATCCTAAGAGTGTTTGGATGACCACATTCAAGGTTCCCAACAAAACACTCACTAACCTAAGGAAAAATTGCCTAAAATTATTACACACAAATGGAAGTAGGGTGACCTATTGGAGGCTCCCAAATTACTTCCAACGAAAGGCCTTTTTGTTACAAAATTTGAAAGCAATGAAAGTAAGTAAATTGTCAATTACAAAATTACAAAAAGGTCCTCAATTTTGGTGGTCGTTCTCTCTTTGGTGATTCACTCAATTTGGAGTGCTTTTTAGTCCAATAGCTCTTAAGGTGGTTTTCCCCTTGCTTCTTGACTCAAATTCTTCAAGGGATGACACCAATCCTTCTTTCCAATTCCCTATATGGCAACTCACAAACAAGGAAACAAAGAGACAAGCAATAACCAAAGACCAAAAAATAAAATGAAACCTTAACCAATAGAGCTTTAAGAAGACAAATTTTCAAGTATTGTTCAACAATTAAAGCAATGAAAAGCACATAAAAGCAAGCTAGGACTCAAAGAGAAACCTAGAATGGCTCTAGAGTAGAGTAGAAAAACTAAAAAAAAAATAACCCCAGAAACCTCTAGTTTTGGCACTTGTTTTCACAATAATTTTCAATTGAAATTTCATAACTAGGATTGGTATAAAATAGGCACCAATTATAGAACAAATTTTGAGCCAAAACAGCAAGCACACTTTCCTTTCACTTTTCCTTTTTTTTCCTGGACACTGATTTTTCAGCCAACTTGTGTGATTTTTCTTATTTTTTCCTTTAATCCAAATAGCTTGGTTCTTTTTTTATAATTTTGGTCCAGATGTCTAGAAAATTCAGTAAAACTTTCAGCTCAAAAAACGTACTGACCAATTCCCAGTACTTTATACAAGTTTGTATGTTCAAGCTGCCAGCACCAGCGATTTCAACCTAGAAATCAAGAGTAGTGTTTATGTTGCTTAAGGCTTGGATAGTTACAATTTGTGTTTGATTATGCTCAAATGTCTTGAATAACACAATTGAAGAGAGCTTAAGACTTATTTTGATTCACAAATTCAGCCACAACTCAACACCACAACTCAATTTCTTCATAGGCATCATATAGGAAACCTAGAAAATAAAACAAAGT
>NZ_QFRV01000221.1:0-1970 GCF_004136805.1 Enterobacter cloacae complex sp. GF14B | reverse complement strand
CAGAAGCAATTGACCCGTCGGGCCTCCTCAACTGACTGACCTTGGCATGCGAGGGCCGAGGTCCCACTGCCTCAAAGAAAGCACCAGTCACTCTGTCGCCCACCTGGGTCCACTTAGATGCCTGTCGGTGGAAAGCAAACTCATGTCTCCTCTCCTCTGTGCTAGCAAGCTCCTGTCGAGCCTGCTGTAACTGCTCCTCCAACCAAGGACTGTCTGGATGCTGCTCCTGCATCCTCTGTAACAAAGCAATGCCCCGTCTGAGACGCTGCTCCGCCTCTCTCGCTGCAGCCCGGCGAGCTAGAGATTCCTGGAGAAAAAAACAGCTAATCTGAGCTAGGCCTGAGGCCACTCTGTCAGCAGGAGAGTCCTGCCTGTCCAAGCCCTCTGTCCAGAGAGCCTCTACCCTCTCTCTGAGTGCTGAGTCCAACAAGACCCTCTCTGGGATGCGAAGCATCGTGCTCCCACTCCTCTGCATGTCTTCCACTGTGAGGATCACTGGTGCATGGTCCGAGAAGGATGTCCCTGCCAGGATGCCCACTGATCCCCCCAAGTCACTGAAGTGGTCACTAGTGTAGAAGCGATCTATCCGCGATAGATTCACTCCTCCCACTCTGCGGTCCGATCTAGAGAAGGCAAGACTCTCTGGAGGCCTCACAAAGCCAGAATGCTGCCATGTATCCGAGACCCAAAGTCATACAAAACCTCTCCCAAGCTGCCAACTCGACTCCATGCACAGTAGCATGGCTGCCACCAATCCTGTCAGAAGGGTCCTCCAACATATTGAAGTCCCCTCCTATGCACCAATGCTCTGCCTGTGGCAGAGACTCAACAATCTGTGACCAAAACTCTGCACGAGCACTCGCCACATTGGGCGCATAGATGTTCAGGAAACCCACAAGGCCACCCTGAACCTGCATAGTAATCCACTGAGCCCTGCCTGGCACAATAATCCCTCTGCCCACAATGGCCTGCTGCAATGAGTCTGCAATAGTCATACATATCCCAACCTGGATGCCTCCAGGTCCAAAAGCAGCTGACCAAAAGGTATCATATCGTCCACGCAAAATCTGACCACATCGGCAAATGCGGCTCTCAGACAAATGGTGCTCCTGAAGCATAAGGAGATCAATCTCTCCTCCCACAAGGCAACGCTAAAGCTCTTGACGCAATCGGCCCCGCTGTCGCTGAAACTGGGGCCCACCTAGTCCCTGCACGTTCCATGAGACGATCCTCATGGGGAGCGAGAGAGAACAGATGCTGCCGCAGCAGCAAGACGGGCTATCTTCGAGGCTGGCTTGGATGGGGACTTGGCAAGCTTTCAAGAAAATTTTTGCCCGAAGTTATATGGTTTCTGACATCTTCCTTCGGAGTGCAACTTCTGGCAGAGTGGGGTATCCTGAAATGCTTGCCATGGAAACCCTAGCAGATTATAACTTGAAATTTCTCGACATCTCTCAGTAGATGTCTCTTCACGAGCAGATGACCTTGGAGGTTTAGTGCGATTGCTATCTTGGGACTACCATCGCCGCCAAAGCAACACTGTTTGTCCAAGAGCTGACAGACCATGCTGTGCTCGGCTACGACCTCATGGAAGAAACCTAACCCTAATTTTTGGTGCAGGTTTCAGGATGGAAAGTCAGTCGACTTTTCGAGCTCGACTGATGTCGAGATTGCTTTTTAAGTTTGAGTTTTGTTTGATCTTGTTTGGAATTTGTTTGAAATGGATGGTATCTGTTTTAACTGTTTGGTGCCGATTTGAATTGTTTGACTCTGGTTTTAATAATGGTTTCAATGATTGGTGATTTTACTCCCGGGTGGAGTAGTGAGAAATGATGTTTGAGAATGCTTGTTCATACTCATGGCCCGGACCCTTGTGGTTATTTGCGGGGGGAGTATTGAATGCTTGAAAAGTGTTGTTTTTACTCATGGCCCGGACCCTTGTGGTATTTTACGGGGGGAGTATTGTGGTT
>NZ_QFRV01000220.1:0-1984 GCF_004136805.1 Enterobacter cloacae complex sp. GF14B | reverse complement strand
GTTGCCCTGCCCGGTCGCGAACTGCGTGGAGTCCAGCGCCTGGAAGTGCAGATTCGTCAGCCCCAGCTCCGCGGCGGACTGCTTCGCGCAGGCAATCGCTTCGGCGGAGATCTCAATGCCGGTGAGCTGCATGTCTGGCGTGGCACAGTGCAGGCCAAAGCCGCCGACGCCGCAGAACAGATCCCACATGTGATGAACCTGTAACGCACGCACCCAGTCGCGCGCGGTGATGTACAGCGCGCTGGCGACGGTGGGGTTAGTCTGAAAGAAGCTTTGCGGACGGATCCACAGCGGCACGCCGTTAAAACGCTCCTCCAGCGCGTGCTGTTCGGTGAAGAAGATCTCTTTCTCCCCTTCCATGATCGCCATATGCACCGGCTGAATATTTGCGGTGATAACCTTGAGCTGCGGAAGCTGTTGCTGCAATCCCGGAAGTGCCGCGCGCAGCTGCTCTAGTTTGGTTTCCGAACGCAGCACAAAGCGCAGCATCATCCCGCCGTCGATCTGGCTTTCGGTCAGCAGAAGGTATTTCAGCTCGCCGCGCCTGCGGGCAACGTTATAGGGCGTTAACCCCGCCCGGGCGATAAACGGTTTCAGAGCGCTAAACACCGACTCAAACGAGGCGGGATACAGCGGGCAGTCGGTTAAATCTTCCGGCGTACCGTCGCGGTGCAGCATCCCCAGCAGCGGCTTTTCAACGCTGCCGCTGACCACCATTTTGGCTTTATTGCGAAAGCCCTGCTCCGGGCCGCTGACGGGTGCGCACCACTCGCCCACCGCGTGTGCTGCCAGTAGCTGTTGCAGGTTGGCCATTTTGGCGGTGAGTTGTTGAGAGACCGGCTGTTCTATCCACTGACAGGAGCGGCAGCGTCCGGCGTCATAGAGTGCGCACTGCATATGAAAACCTTAAGAAACACGAGGGCTGCGATTATACACATTATTGCAGGCGGAAGAACCGCCGGCTCGAAGCTGGTGCAAATAGCAGGAACAGAACCAGCATATCCGGCAGTTTTTGCATCACCAGTGAATGGAAAATCTCACGTCGCGACTCACCGGGTATGCTGAACAGCTCCGGATAGCCATAGCCCAGCGAGGCGGCCCACAGGTAGCCTGCGGCGGTGATCTGCGTCAGCAGATACACCCAGCGCGCCCAGTTACGGCCTTTCACCAGCGAGAACGCACAGTAGATCTCAATAAACACCAGCATCAGGCTGCTGAGAAACACCAGCGTCAGATTCCACGTCTGCGCGCTGCGGTGAATAAATTCCCCCATTCCGCGCGGACCCAGCGTGTTCATTATCATCAGCACATCCAGACAGCGGATCATAATAATGGCGAGCGCCGCCACCTGCACCAGTGCAGGGACGTTCGGACGGGCGTGCGAATGACGTGTTTTTTGTAAGAATCCCAATGTTTTTACTTCCCTGAAAAACAGTGCCGCGTCATACGCGGCACATCACTGGAAATAGTAATTCCTTCAGCCGCGTCTTGCACGCTGGATATCGCGCACACGCTGTTTTTCCGCGCGCGCCATCAAATACCAGGCGATAAATCCGACAATTCCGACCACGCCAAGGATGATGGAGGCCAGGGCGTTGATCTCCGGATTCACCCCCATCCGCACGCTGGAGAAGACCAGCATCGGCAGCGTCGTCGCGCCCGGTCCCGACACAAAGCTGGCGATAACCAGATCGTCGAGCGAGAGCGTGAACGCCAGCAGCCAGCCGGAGATCACCGCCGGCATAATCATCGGCAGCGTGATGATGAAAAAGACCTTCAGCGGCGTGGCGCCGAGATCCATCGCCGCCTCTTCAATGGAGCGATCCAGCTCGCGCAGCCGCGAGGAGATGACCACCGCCACATATGCCGTACAGAAGGTGACGTGCGCCAGCCAGATGGTGAACATCCCGCGATCCGCTGGCCAGCCGATGGCGTGCGCCAGCGCGACAAACAGCAGCAGCAGCGACAGCCCGGTGATCACGTC
>NZ_QFRV01000219.1:0-1985 GCF_004136805.1 Enterobacter cloacae complex sp. GF14B | reverse complement strand
ATTGAAATTATTTTTTTTTTTGACAGAAATGCTCCTCATGCTCTGTAGCTCTATCAGAAACACTCACAGTACCTTTTGGACTTCTCTTAGGCTTTCAAACACACTTTTGCGTCTTTTTGCGTCTTTTACAAATTTGTGATGACTTTACCAAGCAAGTATACATGCATGAAATGCTCTAGATCCTGAATCATGATGTCCTACTTACTCTACTCCTACTTATCATGTGAAATGGTGATAATGGTGTTTTGGTTGCTTTTTGGCCTCTCCGGACTCTCAAGCTCTCCTCTCACCGCTTCTACCACTCCAACTCCTACTCAAGAACTCGACTACTACCTAAAACTATCTTAGTCTACCTAAGTCGAAGGATCTAGGCCAGACACACGCTTCCTAGACTCCCTCTAAGACCTAGAGAGTCCTCCACCCTCTGATCCTATCTAAATGTAAAACAAGACTCTTGGCAAGCCAAAAATCCCTATCCTCAAGGACTAGTCTCGGTCACCTACCTAAGGTTTTCGTCCCCGGTAGCGACGCCAATGTTGGACGGATACGCCGCGACGGACGTCAGCACAGCGAGAACTCACCTAACAAGATTTGTCAGCTAAGGACGAAGCTCGACCCGCAGGCGCGTGGAAGCAAGCATAGGGTGTCAACCTACACTCGACCGACTCTTGACTAATTCCTACAGAGGTCTCTACCCAATGTCTAAGCTACAGCCTTCAGGAGTGCATAAGAGGAGATTTCCTACAACGCTTTCAAGAGCCAAATACCCATCAAACATTCTCGAAACACCACAGAACTTGACGGAGACTCTATTAACACCAATAGGTCGCTCTCCCTAAGGTCCATGAACCAAAATCCCAACCCTAAACACCTGGTGCAAAATCACGTAGGATGTCTGGTCAAAATTTGCAGGTCGTCGTTTCCAAAAACTAAAGTGCCTAATGTGTAGCTCTACTCAATGCGAACGCGTGGATATGCTGAAATGCGAAAACAGACAACGTATGCTCACCGAATCACAAGATAAAGCTCGTAGATGGAGCTCGCAAAGCCAGGCCGTACACCTGCAATGTAGGTGTTGGCGCGTAGCTCTCTTTGAGGACAACATGATGCACTTCTCCGCACTTGATTCCGACCATCGGTGCACACGTAGCGTCAAGATGAAGCTCTCACTCTCTCTCGTACACAATACGAGCGCTCACTCACAGACTTCTAACTTTTTTTTTAAATGACAAAGGTTCTTCATTAAGGTCAAAAAGTGGTATAAATACCTTACAATTCTCAAACCCTAAAGTTCCAAATTAACCATCTACTCAATCTAAATGTCAAAACTGGGATACAATCTGGAAACTTCTGTAAGCCCCAATATTTACAAGGTGAAATGTCGGGTTTTCTCAATGAATGAATAATCACAAAAAATGATAATCTGCCGAGCCATCATTTTCCGTAGGGTGTGTCCATCTTCTAACACTCCTCCCCTCCTTACTCATGTCGTCCCCGACATGGCTGTTGAGCTGCTTCTTCATCTTATGGTTTCTTGCATCTTGATCAGCGACTCGTATCTTGCATGTAAATCCAGTAGTGTTGGGCCGAATATATCAGTGTTGATGGTGAAGAAGCCGGTGTAGAAAGCTTCTTCAAAAGCCTGGAGGTGATAGGATGGCAGAAACATGAGCCTTTGATACAATGCATGTATCACCTCCTTGGAAGGCTGACCAGACAGATCATAAGCGCATCTGTAAGTATCCTAGAAGAAAAAGATGTTGTCGGTCACCTGGCCTGGCTTGAAAGTCTCAAACACTGCTAAGAGGGTTTTGCAGATTTTCTTCATCATAATGCATGTAAGGTCAGGTGAGCCTGTGAGAACAACTTGATGGTGCCCGTTAGGGTTTTCACGATGTATTGGACACTTATTCTCTCACCTGCCTTCAAGCCCGGTAGCTTAGGGTAGTTCAGACAAGTAGGTTGGCTCCTTTGCAAGATTTCCT
>NZ_QFRV01000218.1:0-1993 GCF_004136805.1 Enterobacter cloacae complex sp. GF14B | reverse complement strand
ACTGCCGTTCTGGTTTCTGTGTGAGTCGAGTAGGAAGACATTTCAAATGTTGAATTCGAAAAAGTGTCTGACACTTCTTTAAGGATAGTGTGCAAGGGATTGCCTTAATTAACACTTTCTTTGATGGATACTCTACTGGAGGTTTCTCAAAATATGCCTTGGTTTCCTGATATACAACCAAATCTAAGGTTCATAAAGACTTATGAAGCCCTGGATAGAGTACTTATCGTTGTATTGACTTGTTGTCAATTTCTTCCACTTGACTTGATTGAGACTTATGTCAAGCTTCCAATACCTTGTATGCAACGTCTCCTGTAACAACTTTAATCAAGTTAGCTATTCTTTCACAAAGACTGTATAAATTTTGCTAACTATTGTGATTGGTCTGTGTGTATCACTACAAATCAAGCTATGGGAGTTAGCAAATGACTTTCAAATTCGACTTTGGCAATAAATCAAAGGATTAATTTGCAACTTGAAAATTGAGTGAACATGTACCAATTTGGATCCGATTGAACCCAAAATTTTCCGATGGCTTTGTATTATGCTGGTATAACACTATACAAGTTCAAAAGTCAAAATTGGTGTCCTTGGATAGCAGTAGTACATAATTACAATTATTTACTTTTGTCAATTTTTTACACTTTTTGGCTTGGTTTGCCAAGTATACAACCTGTTAAGGTCCTTGGACAAGTTTCACTAAGTTTGGACAAAATCTGTTCAAGTTTATCAACTGTTTTGTGTCTGCGGACTCAGTTTTCAAGAATCTGGCTTAAGTCTCACTTTTGTGATCCAAATTTCACCAAAATTGATTTGTGTGGTCTACTTGATATGCTTGACCTTGTGGTATACTCAAATGTGCAAGATTATCAATTTTTGAAGCAGATGTAAATAATTGCGATTATTTACTCCAGCTATATTTTTGCAAATTTCTGTCCCAAATTTGACACAGATCTGTTAAGCACCTCAAGTTAAGATCTCTAGCCAAGTTTCATCAAGTTTGGACAATTTTTGGTCAAATGGTCATCAATTATCTATCCGCAGACTAACTTTGCAAATTTGGTCACAATTTTCAATCCAGTGATCCAAATCTTACCAAATTTGGTTTGTGGGCTTATTACAACATGGTAAAGCTAGTGGTATGCTAACTTGGTCAAAAAAGTTGAAAAATAGGGTAGATGTAAATAATCGTGATTATTTATATTTGACAAAATTTTGCAATTTGTTTGGTCAACTAAGCATGTTCATCACATCAATATAAGCCTATGAATAAAGTTTCAACAAGTTTGGATAACTTTTTTCTCAATTCACACTCAAGGTTCAAAAAGTCAGTACAAACTTTAGTTTTCACCCAGTTTTTTATCAGTTTAGTGATCCAAATCTCTTGGTGTGGACATGAATGTATTGAAAGAGCGCTTGAGCAAAGTTGAGAGTGATCATGTATTGAAAGAGGAAACGATAGATACAATACGACATGATGTATGTGAGATGAGAAATGCATCCAAATCATGGGCTGATATATGTAAGGATAATGTGGTTTCTACATCTCCTATTACGCAAGCCGTTGTCCAAGCAAAGAATGTAGAGAATGTGGACACTCAAGAATTGCAAGAACGACAAAAACGCTCAAAGAACATCGTCATTCGTGGAATCAAGGAGGAAAGCATGGAAACACCCCAATCTCTTGCGGTTTCTATTGAAGAGTTTTTTGCTACACACTTTGGCATGTCAGGAATCATGGCTTATGGTGCACATCGAGTTGGAAAACAAGGAGTCCCTCGCTCGGGAGAAAGACCTATTGTATGTACCATGGCTGATGAGGTAAAGAGAAAGATCATCCTTGACAATGGTTGGATCTACCTCAAAGGAACGGGTTGTAATGTATATGAGGATCGCACTCTTATGCAACAAAATGTACGTCGCAAAGTATACGAGGAAAGAAGCAAGAAGGTTAAGGTATCATCTCAAGAAGAAAAGGCACTTGAGGAGGATG
>NZ_QFRV01000217.1:0-2003 GCF_004136805.1 Enterobacter cloacae complex sp. GF14B | reverse complement strand
GTGCCAAAATCTCTCTTGCGTCCTAGTTCGCATACCATAACTAGGTGGTGCCCCTTTACTTGTTTGGCTGTGGGTTTGTTGTTGTTGTTTCTTGCTTGTGGTTGCCCCAACCCCAATTGAGCAGCACGGGAGCCTTGAGAGGTGTTTAGAGGTCGCCTCTCTTGTTGCCCGTCCCGGACCGCCTCAACACTTTACCCCCCATTAAGTATGACAAGCATCTCAAGTACCTTAGTCATCAAGCATGACAAGTACCTCAAGCACCTTAGTCATCAAGCACGCACCTTAGTCATCAAGCACGACAAGCACCTCAAGCTTAGGTCGGGTTCCCACCTCAAGCTTAGCCCTAACTTGCATAAGGTTAAAGGACTTTTAACACTAACCATTGGAGGTCTTTAACACTAGGTTGGTAATGGGACACTTTTATGTCCTGTTAAGTGACCATTTTCCTTGAATTATGTCAAGAGTTTCAAAATGGATTTTGAGGTGCTATCTGTCTAGAAAGTTGTCTCATGAGCTGAAAAAAACTTGACATTTTTTTGGAATATCAATTCCATCTTTAACCTTGTCCTTGCACAACATTTCACAACCTAAACTGTGTGAAAAAACGGGTCCTGTTTTTGGCTTTTTCAACTTTTTGCAACTATACCACTCTAGAATTCATGTTTGTGAGGTCTATAATGCTAGAGAACTATCTTTAGTAGTCCTCAACATGTCCAGATGCTTCTAGGGAGAAATAAATATTAAAGTTGTAAGTTATGACCAAATTACAAAAATTGTCAAATCCTGTTTTTTAGCCAATTTTAGCTCTTCTATGATTTTTTTGGTGGCTTTCATGATATCCAAATGCAGTTTTGATTTTCTATGTCGCATATTGTAACATAAAGCTAATATTCCTTGAGTTTTGGGGCACCTAATACCCTATTTTTCATAGTAGACAACGATGGTTGATTTTTTCAATTATAGAAGAAAACGAAACATTCTAGTATATCAAGTATAGCTTTTTCAATATTGTTAGTTTCTTGTGACAACTACATGCATTTTGTAGGTAGTAACCATATCTAGTCATAAGGATCAAATTTGGCTAGATATTGAATAGTTTCTATGGGATTCTACAACTCATAATGTTGAACCCAGTTTTTTCATGTTTGCTGTATTTAGCACTTCATCTTTGTCCCCAAGATTCCCCTTGGTAAGAGATGTATTATTCTTTTGACATGCTCCATGGCTCCTTATGAACCTAAAGGACAATAGGGAACTAAGAAAACATGCATATATTATTTGTATTGAGCGTGGCTATAGAAACTTTGATGATAGGTTTGCAGAATGGTAAAAATTCAACTTTTTTGTACCTATTTCTTTTGGCAAAACAAAAAATAGTGAGTGAGAAGCAATCATATGTTCTGATCACCAACCCATTGAAGTTAACTAGGGAATTTATCTCAAGTCCTACAAAAATCCCTAATCTTATTTTTATGCAACAAAACGTAAGAAATGACTGTTTTGATGAAAATGTACTGGTCCATCAACTTTGGAGGCTTGGTGTGACCAAAAGATGAGAAATTTTACAAGTTTCTTATTTTTTACATGTGTAGTAGGCCTTGAACTATAACCTCATGAAAGGATTTTACGAAATGAGTGGATCTATTATGGTTTTGGAGGTTTTTTTCAAAACCCTGAAAGGACACTTTTATGTCCTGTTAGGTTACCAACCTAGTGTTAAGGATGACAAATCATTCTTTCCTAAGTCAACTAGCCTTATCCCAAAAATTTCCTTCCTAATTTACAAACAAGTGCTCGTGGGTTTCATGGAAGATGTCTTCCATTTTGGCCAGTTTACTTTTCCTAATTCCTTACTCCCTCTTTACGTATGCAATGATATTAATTTAATAAAAACTTGAATTAGCTAAACTTAAAAAAGACCCACCTAGGACTGATTAGGCATTTTTTGTAGCGTGGGGCCTAAACGCTCTCGTAAATGAGCCTACTACTAGGCTCGGCTTTGT
>NZ_QFRV01000216.1:0-2003 GCF_004136805.1 Enterobacter cloacae complex sp. GF14B | reverse complement strand
GTGCGCTCTCCTGTTCCTGCCTTTCGGTTTACCGGTGTCATTCCGCTGTTATGGCCGCGTTTATCTCATTCCACGCCTGACACTCAGTTCCGGGTAGGCAGTTCGCTCCAAGCTGGACTGTATGCACAAACCCCCCGTTCAGTCCGACTGCTGCGCCTTACCCGGTAACTATCATCTTGAGTCCAACCCGAGAAAGCACGACAAAGCGCCACTGGCAGCAGCCACTGGTAACTGGGATATACGAGAGAGAGATTCAGAGGTCTTGAAGTATGGGCCTGACTGCGGCTACACTGAAAGAACAGTTTCGGTATCTGCGGTCTCGTATACCCAGTTACCTGGTTAAGCAGTTCCCCAACTGACTTAACCTTCGATCAAACCACCTCCCCAGGTGGTTTTTTCGTTTTCAGAGCAAGAGATTACGACTGAAACGACAGGATCACAAGAAGATCATTAACTCCGAGAGTAGTAACTCCCACCATGTTTGCCTATCAACACACTTAGGAAACATTACTTGCGTTTAGTTATACGACTTCTAGCTCTCCATAACAGATCCTCATTTTCTGCTGATGGATTTCGACGGTATCGTTCCTCCGCTTTCCGTACTCCATATTCAGGAAACACCCTGACAGCAACCATTTGTATAAAGACATAACACACCAAAAGTAAAAATAAAAAACCAATAAAATCAAACATATATCACCCTCTTTTCTTCTCATTTCTCATGCGTGTAGCCACCATTATTTTATAGTTAGCACTCGTAGGGTTCTCCATATATTTACGGGTAGCACGTTCGACGGCAGATTCGGATGAACTAAAAAAAAGCATAAATAATTTAAATGCAATAACGGCGACTACCACTACACCAATAAATGTAAGCATCACTCTTACTCCTGTTATCAACATTAAACATAACATCCGTTGCCCGCACCGCCTGAAAGGCCCTCAGCGCCACTCTGTAACGAGTTAGCCATTTCCAGCACCTTTCCCTGGCCATAACCCTGAAAAACGCACCTGATGATTTCTGCGCGACTGCATGGCTATGCACGCGGGTGAATGGCAGACGATTTCGGAGTGTCAGCACCACTAAACCGCCAAAAGGCGCAATCAGCGGCGCGGCGCGCGCGGACGTGACCAGGCAAACTCGGACTGCTGCCGCTCATCCTCACGTAATGCACGCTGGCGATCGGCGTAACGCTGCGACTCAATCTGCGCACGCGCTCTGTTCAGGACGATATGCCGGTTCGGCTGATTTAGCTTTTTGCCTGACGCTCTCTCAGCTGCGGCAATAGCATCATCAAGAAATTTTTTCTCTGCAGGTGTCAGGTTTGTCAGTCTGTTCATAGCATTCTCCCGTCAGAATAACTCCGCACAGTCTGCCAGACACAGCAGAACCGATGAAGCGCTGGCGGTGCTGAAAGACAGCCAGAAACGGTGAACGGGAGCGGATTTTAATCCGGTGACGTGAGACGTTGGGCAAGCCGCAGGCGCGTCAGTGGTTTTAGCGGGTTTCGGGGCGCAGCCCTGAACCAGTCACGCAGCGCTAGCGGAGTGTATACTGGCTTAAAATGTAACATCGCAGAAACACCGGACATAGATGCTACATAAAGCAGGTGTAGAAAAAGGCTCAGGCGCGTAAGGAGAAAATGCCATACAGAATATATGCTGCTTCCTCGCTCACTGACTCGCTCCGCTCGGGCGTTCGGCTGCGGCGAGCAGAAGTAGCACAAAGTACAGGATGTACGATATACGGGCAGGAGAGAAAGAAAGGCAACGGGAAAAGGTTCCAGGCGCTGCCGGTTTTCCATAGGCTCCGCCCCCCTGACAAGCATCACAGAATCTGACGCTCAAATCAGTGGTGGCGAAACCCGACAGGACTTAAAGATACCAGGCGTTTCCCCCTGGTGGCTCCCTCGTGCGCTCTCCTGTTCCTGCCTTTCGGTTTACCGGTGTCATTCCGCTGTTATGGCCGCGTTTATCTCATTCCACGCCTGACACTCAGTTCC
>NZ_QFRV01000215.1:0-2004 GCF_004136805.1 Enterobacter cloacae complex sp. GF14B | reverse complement strand
AGCATACTTCATGATGAGTTTCCCGTTCCAACACGGGATCAGCGCTTCAATGAAGACCTGATGAAGATGCGAATGCGCGAATACTGCAAACACAAGCGTTCCGAAGTGCAAAAAGCAATCAAGCATGGGTGGAACAGGCCAGATTGGCTGGCCAAAGAAGATTGGAAGAATGCAAAGAAAGCAGCGCGCGAGAATCCCGACAAGTGGAAGCAACAAAAGGATGCAGCCAGAGCGCGAGTAGAGGCCCCTAGGGAGCTCGCACCACTTGGGGAGCGGTGGATGGGCATCATTTGAGGCCGATTTTGTAAGTGTTTTCGCATTGCTCTTTATGTTCGATAGTTTAGGGTTTATGAGTTTTTTAATTCTAACATAATGAAATCTTTGTATGTTTTGACAGTGGTCGATGACAGGACGTGATCCCACACCGTACGAGCGCGAGTACGCAGGCAGGAAGGGCTTAAACGCCCTGATGGACATTCTCAGTTCTCGCGGCGGCATGGTTAGTATTAGGGTTTACTCTTTTCTATTTTTTGTATTGTTTTATAAATGTCGTTATATGTTTATACTTACTGAAAGCTGTCTTATTGTCTTTTTTTGCAGAATCCGACAGATACGCCGCTTGGACGCGATGAGACGTCTGATTAGACGACGTCAGTTTAGCCGTAGCTAGATAGCATTAGTTTAGGGTTTCTCATAGCTTATGTATCATGAGACGGATTTTATACGTCTTTTTGAACCATGTATATTATTACATTTGTCACCGCAGTTCCTTTTGCCAATCAATTCTTTATGCCTATGATGTTGTACAATTGTCATTATTACATTTGCCAATCAATTCAGTTTGTCTATGATGTGTACAATTGTCATTGATTTAATTTCATCAATTCCCGCTTGTCAGTTTTGTATCTTTATTTTGCAAACAATACGTACTATGGATGATGGAGTTAATGATTATATTGTCTTGTGGGTGACTATTTTGGGTCTATATTTACCTTTGCACTTTTTTTCAAAGGTAAATACACATATGAAACATTCAATATGGTTGATGGGTGGCAGGGCATTGAACCAAAAAATTTTCCTCTCGGACCTCGCTATGACCGTCGCTATATAAGGCTCTGCTGCGTCGCTATAAGCGTCGCTATGAGCGTCTCTATATAGCGACGCATATAGCGACGCTCTCGTAGCGACGCTCGTAGCGACGGTTTTAGCGACGCCGGGGGTTATAAAAACCCAGTGTATTTCCGTCGCTAATAGCGTCACAAGAGCACACAACCTCTTGTAGTGTTTGTGGCGACACATACATTATACTCTTCCCAAAAATGTCACCTTAGTCAGATATTTATATTACCACCCTTTTCTTTTTTGCTTTGTAAATAGAATAAGCATACAATAACCAACTATATACCCCCAAACTTTCTTACCTCTTGTGAATTAGTAGTAGAAAAATAATATATCCATCTTCCATCCCATATAGATAAATTACCATGGAAATCAGCTCTCCACTTGTCTTTACCAAAGATTATTGTCCATCTCTACAAGTCTTCTATGCCCCCTACATAGGTGGCCCAATATCTCTTAAGAATATACATATAGTTTTTCTCCTTTCAAAAAGACTCCAATTGTATATTCTTTTCACAAGCAAATAATATTGGGCCCTCCTCTATTTGTTTAAGCATCATAGCCTTTTGAAAAAGCATGATTCCCCTTGGATGCATACAAGCAAAGGGCCCATACAAGAAGACTTGGAAGCAAAAGGTTCCCTATCCTAGTGTGGACCTTCCAAACCGAATTCCTTGGTGCATGGGCGTGAAGAATAGTCCAAATTCATATCAAACATGTTGAGAAGGTCAAATTTGCCTTTTGAAGCATGTCATTTCGAGCTACAGGTAAAAAGTTATGGTCAAAATAGTGTAAATCTGTCAGATTCACAGCAAAAGGAAACTGTAAATCAAGTAAATCAAGAGGGTGAGATCTTATTTTTCCGCTACTCATCTTCTAGAAGAG
>NZ_QFRV01000214.1:0-2017 GCF_004136805.1 Enterobacter cloacae complex sp. GF14B | reverse complement strand
CCACCATCTCCTCGAAAATCGGCTGCGGCGGGATCTCGGTGCGTTGTTGCACGTTCAGCGTCTGCGCGCCGGAGGCGTAGCGTGCGGACTGCTGACGCGCCGGGCGGGAGAAGGTTTGCCAGCGTTGCGGAATAAACAGCGATGACGGTTTGCGGGTATCGAAGGGGATCGCCCCTACCATCACCGGATGGGCAATGCCGCTGTTTTTCGCATTCCGGAAAGCCTGAGCTAATTTCTGCTGAAAGGGACCCGCCGGATCGTCACCGCCGACGGCGGGTTCAGAAAAACGGGCAAAACAGCCGGACGTGGTAAAACTGCGGTAAGGCGACATAAAGAAAAAGCTATCTGCTTGCAGCGTAGTCGCGGTGTGCTGAACTTCCTCAGCCAGGGACGTGTCCATATCATCCTCCTTAAAATGATAAAAGAAGCAATAATGATTATCATTTATATTTTCGTCGGCTAACCTAATCCCACATCGCCCCGCTGTCAACCGTCGGGCAAATAACTTGTGCGACAAACGCTTGCATCCCTTCCCTACAGCCCTGAAAATGAGAAGCATTATCTTCAATAAAATCAGGATGCCGCTCTGTGAAAATCGCTGCCGTTTGCCGCAATGCCCTTCTTTTAACAGGACTTTTTGTTTTAGGACTAACCTCAGCCGCCGCCGACGACTGGCCGCGCCAGGTCTCCGACAGCCGCGGCGTTCACACGCTTGAGAGCAAACCGACGCGCATTGTCTCCACCAGCGTGACCTTAACCGGCTCCCTGCTGGCCATTGACGCGCCGGTCATTGCCAGCGGAGCGACCACGCCGAACAACCGCGTGGCGGATGCGCAGGGCTTTTTACGTCAGTGGGGCGATATCGCGAAGCAGCGTAAGGTTGCCCGGCTGTACATCGGCGAGCCGAGCGCCGAAGCGGTCGCGGCCCAGATGCCGGACCTGATTTTGATCAGCGCCACAGGCGGGGATTCCGCGCTTGCGCTCTACGATCAGCTTTCCGCCATCGCGCCGACGCTTATCATCAATTACGACGACAAAAGCTGGCAGGAACTGCTGACCCAGCTGGGGACGATCACCGGGCAGGAGACACAGGCCGCAGAGCGCATCGCTGCCTTCGATAAACAGCTCGCCCAGGTGAAGCAGCAGATGAAGCTGCCGCCACAGCCGGTGAACGCCATCGTTTACACCGCCGCGGCACACACGGCGAACCTGTGGACGACAGACTCCGCGCAGGGCAAGCTGCTGCACCAGCTGGGCTTTACGCTGGCGGACCTGCCTGCCGGTTTGCAGACCTCAACAAGCCAGGGCAAGCGCCACGACATTATTCAGCTGGGTGGAGAAAATCTGGCGACGGGGCTGAACGGCGAAGGGCTGTTCGTGTTTGCCGGCGACCAGAAAGACGTGAATGCGATTTACGCCAATCCGCTGCTGGCGCATCTGCCGTCGGTGAAGAACAAGCGCGTCTGGGCGCTGGGAACGGAGACGTTCCGCCTGGATTATTACAGCGCGATGCTGGTGTTAGACAGATTGAATGCGTTGTTTAAGTAGGCATTTTTCCTCCCTCTCCCCGTGGGAGAGGGCCGGGGTGAGGGCATCAGGCCGCACCGTCGTTCAACGCAACCTCCTGCCTGAACCGCCGCAATTCCACCAGCGTCACCAGTAAGATCGCGCCAATCATCGCTAACACAAACCCGCTGCTGCTCGCCGACGCCACCGGGGTCATTATCGCCCCCATCCCGCCGAGGATCGCCGCGCCAATTGCATCGCCCGTCACGTTCTGCGCGGTCCACAGGCCGTTAATGCGCCCGAGCATCCCTTCCGGCGTCTGGGTCTGGATCAGGGTGTACTGTAAAAGCGAGCTGACCGCGCTCAGCCAGCCAAAAATCACCAGACACATCACCCCCAGCGCCCACACCGGCATCAGGCTGAAGAAACCAATCGCGATAAACGAGGCCAGCGTCGCCACCAGCATGATCAGCCCCGGTCTCGCGCTCTGCGCCAGGTTGCCGCTGGTCAG
>NZ_QFRV01000213.1:0-2021 GCF_004136805.1 Enterobacter cloacae complex sp. GF14B | reverse complement strand
CGGACGATAAATTTTCATCCCTGCTACCGCCTTACGCTTTCGCTTTCGGCATCTGGCTCACCAGAGACAGGTTCACATCCATGCCTTCCACCTGGAAGTGCGGCACCGCAAACAGCTTCACGCGGAAGAAACCCGGGTTGTCTTCGATATCTTCCACCACCACTTTCGCGTCACGCAGCGGATGAGAAGCCTGCAACTCATCGCCCGGATCGGTCATTTCCGTCACCAGACTACGCACCCAGGTATTCAGCTCCAGTTCCAGCAGACGGCGGTCCTTGGTGGTGCCGATGTTCTCGCGCTGGATGAGCTTCAGGTAGTGCGCAATACGCGACAGCAGGAAGATGTACGGCAGACGGGCGTTGATGCGGCTGTTGGCCGTGGCATCTGCGGTGTCGTACAACGCCGGTTTCTGCGCGGAGTTCGCCGAGAAGAAGCAGGCATAGTCGCGGTTTTTGTAATACGAGAGCGGAATAAAGCCGAGGTTGGCAAACTCAAACTCGCGGGTCTCCGGGATCATCACCTCAGACGGAATTTTCACCTGGTTGCCGGTGCCGAGATCGTACAGATGAATAGGCAGATCTTTCACCGCCCCGCCCGCCTGCGGGCCACGGATCTGCACGCACCAGCCGTTATTGATGAAGCTCTTCACCATGTTTGACGCGAAGGAGAACGACGCGCTGGTCCACAGGTATTTCTCGTGATCCGGGCCTTTCACCTGCTCAACGTAGTTAAAGCTGCGTACCGGTACGGTGTCCGGGCCATACGGCAGACGCCCCAGCACGCGCGGCATCACGAGGCCGATGTAGCGGGCGTCGTCGGTGTCGCGGAAGGATTTCCACTTGATGTATTCCGCGCGGTCGAAGTAGTTGCCGATATCCTTAATTGCAGCGACCTCTTCCATCGAGTCTTTCAGGAAGAATTTCGGACCGACAGAGCCAATAAACGGCATATGTGCGGCAGCTGATACTTTAGAGATGTTGCGCAGCAGCGCCACATCCTGCGGGCTGGCGTCAAATTCATAGGATGAAATCACGGAACCAATCGGCTCGCCGCCCGGGGTGTCGTATTCGGCGGTATAGGTGTGCCAGTAGAGGCCGCTCTGAATAAGTTCCGGCGCGTCTTCAAAGTCCTGACGCAGATCTTCTTTCGACACATCCAGAATTTCGGTTTTCACATTCTGGCGGTAGTCGGTGCTGTCCACCAGCTGCTTCAGGCCGCGCCACAGGGACTCCACCTTCTGGAACTCCTGGTGATGCATTACGGCATCCAGCTGACGGCTGATCTGGAAATCCAGCTCAGCGATATGGTGGTCAATCAGCGTTTTGTCGAGCTTCTCCACCGGCTGACCGGATTTGCGGATGCAGTCCATAAACACCTGCATCGCCGCCGTCAGGCGTTCACCCGCCGGAGCGTCAGAAAGCGCGGCGTCATCCAGAAACGCATTGATATCCCCCAGGCTGGAGGCCGGGGTCAGGTTGATTTTTTCAAACAGGGAGGCGTAAACGCCTTCTTTTTCCAGTACGGTGGTCTGCCCCTGCGCGGAGGCGGTTTCAGTATTCACAGACATCAGCATATTCCCGGTTAATCCATTAAATTACACATGCCGCTTATTTCGGGGCCAGTGCGCTCATTTCGTCGCGTAATTCCTGAGACAGCGCCGGGTCTTTGAGAATTTTCTCGAGTTCTTTTCTGAAAGTGGCGTTATCAAGAAGATTGGATTTGAGGTCGCGTAATAAATTACGCATGGCCAGCATGGCGCGGAGCTGGGGGATCTGGCGGGCAACCTGTTCAGGTTCGAAATCCTTAATATCGGAGAAATTCAGTTTTATGCTTTCTTCCGAGCCATCCCCGGCCATTGTGTTAGGAACCGTCAGATTCACTTCCGGGTTAAATTCCGAAAGTACGCTGTTGAAGTTATTTTTATTGACGTTGATTTTCTCCCTTTCCGATAATGGGCGATTCTCTTTTCCATTACTGAAATCACCGACGGTGAGGAGTTTAAGCGGCAGTTCGATTTTCTT